>NZ_CP077369.1:3000000-3226399 GCF_019048525.1 Acinetobacter lwoffii
TCGATATTCATTATGAAATTTTTACGAATTTCATAATTCTTGTGCACCTGTAAACCATCGGTATTGGTGACTTTGGCAATTTCGTCAAACTTCAGATCACGAATATTATTCATTTCTAAACGCTGACTCATCTGTTGACGGAATGTTTCTGGCGTTATATTGGCTGGAGCACTTTTTAACAGCGCCTCAATCTCACCATCGACCATACGATCATCGAAGTATGGTCCCCACACCGCAATCGCCACTTTTGCAAGAAATGCAAAGCCCACGATTGCAATTAAAACCCCAATATAAGAAGCACCTTGTTGATGTCTCATTTTTATTTTCCTGATTGAAACAATTAATCGATTGTTCCGTTTCGACCAAACGATGGCAATTTAAAGCCAGGTTCTTTATGCATCCAGATATAGAAGGCACGACCTGTTAAGTTTTCTTCCGGAACAAGCCCCCAGAAACGACTGTCAGCACTCTGATCGCGATTATCCCCCATCGCAAAGTAATGACCTTCTGGTACTTTCACTTCCCAATATAAACCATTTTCACCTGAATATTTACCATTTTCCAAATAGTTAATAAAAGGTGCCTGACGAGCGACATTTACGCCTTCCAGCTCACGCATGGTAAAGGTATGCTCACCCAGGGTTTCTTTATGATAAATGGCATTTGGAGTATCTAAACGGTCTTTTTCGCGGCTAAATTCTACTGGAACTTTCGCTACTTTTTCACCATTAATGCTCAACTGGCCATGATCATAAACAATATGATCGCCTGGCAAGCCGACAATACGCTTGATATAACTGATGGTCGGTTGCGGTGGATAACGGAATACCGCCACATCGCCACGTTCCGGACTGCCAGTATCAATAATTTTGGTATTGACCATAGGCAGTTTGATGCCATAGTCAAATTTATTCACCAGAATAAAATCACCGGTTTCCAGCGTCGGCACCATCGAATCGGATGGAATATTAAAAGGTTCATATAAAAACGAACGCAGTACCAGCACAATGGTCAGTACCGGCCAAAAGTCATAAGCCCAAGTGATAATGAAATTCTCATGGCCTTTGCCTCGGGTTTGTCTTTGCTTCAAAACAAACTTGTCTAGCAACCACACTGTGACAAAAAACAGGGTCGCAGGCACAAGAATCAAATTAAAATCAAAATCCATGGGCTTATATCCTTATTATTTTAGCGTTCGACTTTTAATACGGCTAAGAACGCTTCTTGCGGGATTTCTACGCTACCCACCTGTTTCATGCGTTTCTTACCTTCTTTCTGTTTAGACAGAAGTTTTTTCTTACGTGAAACGTCACCACCATAACACTTCGCCAATACGTTTTTACGCATCGCTTTTACAGTCGAACGGGCAATGATTTGTGCACCAATCGCTGCCTGAATCGCGACATCAAACATTTGACGCGGAATCAGGTCTTTCATTTTTTCAACCAGTGCAATACCACGATGACGTGCATCATTACGGTGACAAATCATCGCCAAGGCATCGACTTTTTCCCCATTGATCAAGACATCAACTTTTACCAAAGATGAGCTTTCAAAACGGACAAAGTTATAGTCGAGTGATGCAAAACCACGTGAACAAGACTTCAATTTATCAAAGAAGTCCATGACCACTTCGGCCATTGGAATTTCGAAAGTAATGGAAACCTGATTCGCCATAAACTTCATGTCTTTTTGTACACCACGGCGCTCAACACACAATGTCATGACATTACCTAGGTATTCTTGCGGCACAAGGATATGACATTCAGCAATCGGTTCACGTAAATCTTCAACCGTTGAACCATCAGGCATTTTGGATGGACTGTCGATATAAATGGTCTGGCCATTCTTCATCACCGCTTCATAAATTACGGTTGGTGCAGAAGAAATCAGGTCAAGATCGTACTCGCGTTCCAGACGTTCCTGTACGATTTCCATGTGCAGCATACCCAGGAAGCCACAACGGAAACCAAAACCGAGCGCATCTGAACTTTCAGGTTCAAAGAACAAGGCCGAGTCATTGATTTGTAGCTTATGCAAAGCTTCACGGAAAGGTTCAAAATCGCTGGCATCAATCGGGAATAGACCGGCATAAACCTGCGGTTTCACCTTTTTAAAGCCCGGTAATGTTGCAACTTCAGGCGTCGCTGCCAAGGTAATCGTATCACCGACCGGTGCGCCGAAAATATCTTTAATACCAGCAATCACAAAGCCAACTTCACCCGCTTCCAGCATACCGGTTTCAGTATGTTTCGGGTTAAAGATACCTACAGAGGTAATAATATGCGTTTGACCCGTTGATTTAATCAACATCTTGTCACCTTTACGCACACGACCTTGCTTGACACGTACCAGAGAAACGACACCCAGGTAATTATCAAACCATGAATCTACAATCAGGGCTTGTAACGGCGCTTCGCGATCACCCTCAGGTGCAGGAATTACATTGACCAGTGTTTCAAGCACACCCTCAATACCCAAACCTGTTTTTGCAGAACAGGTCGGCGCTTCTGTGGCTTCAATCCCGATGATGTCTTCAATTTCCTGAATCACACGTTCAGGTTCAGCTTGCGGCAAGTCGATCTTGTTCAGTACCGGAAGTACTTCCAGACCTTGTTCAATTGCGGTATAGCAGTTGGCAACAGACTGTGCTTCTACACCCTGTGCTGCATCTACAACCAGCAAAGCACCTTCACAGGCAGCGAGCGAGCGTGATACTTCATACGAGAAGTCGACGTGTCCCGGTGTATCAATAAAGTTCAACTGATACTCTTGACCGTTGGGATGAGTATAGTACAAGGTTACCGAAGTGGCTTTAATGGTAATCCCACGTTCGCGCTCAAGCTCCATTGAGTCAAGGACTTGAGCCTGCATTTCACGATCTTGCAAACCGCCACAAGTTTGAATAAAGCGATCCGCTAGGGTCGATTTACCGTGGTCAATGTGCGCAATAATCGAGAAGTTACGAATGTTTTTAATATCAACAGATTTTTTAGCTTGCGCCATGGGTTACCTTGAGAAAAAACACGCTATGTAATTTAAAAATATTACATAACAAAAGCCGAATAGAAATTGCGAAGGATTATAGCAGAATGGTGATCTAGAAAAAGAATTATATTTTTTCCTTTATTCCCTAGGTCGCGTACACCTCAGTCAGATGAAATCTGGATCACCATGATTAGAAAATAGCTCCCCAGCTCCACTTCTTCCTCAATATTATCAAAGTGTACTGATCAAACTGGAAAATGTTGCCTCATTAATCCAGATGTAAAGTTGAAAAGTCAAAAGGATTTACATGCTCTGAAAGTGGCTGATAAGCCTGAGTAAAAGTTGGTGACATACGTTTTGGACGCCCCGTGGCCATTTCGATACAAGCCCATTGCGTACTGCCGTTAAACAACAGGGTCTGATCCTGTGGTCGATAAAATGCGTATTGTCTAAAGGAATACAGGGCATTGATATCATTCAGCCAAGTGCGCAGAATAATCTCGTCTCCTTCAAAAGCTGCCTTGCGATATTGCACCTGATGTTCAACTGCGACCATGGCATGTTTCAGCTCTACATATTGCTTGAGTCCCAAGCCCAGTTTTTCAATATGAGCTGATGCGACATCCTGCATCCATTGCACATAGACCACATTGTTCACATGACCCAAACCATCAATATGTTTGGCTTGTACCTTTAAAGAAAGATCAAAAATACCACTCACTTTGCTGTTATCCTTTCCATGATTTTAAGGCTATAGAGTCTACCGAATTTATCGCTGGGGTAAATTGCAAAAAATAAAAAACCGCTTATACAAGCGGTCTTTCACAAAAATCTAGCAATTTTATGAGATACGCATCCCGACCACCGCAAGCTGCCCCTGACGAATCAAGGTCACGCGCGCGATGCTACCCTTTTTCAGTTCAGACACCTCTTGCACAAACTGATTTGAATTCAGTACTGTCTGGTTATTAATTTGGGTGATCACGTCATTCGGCATGATTCGTGCCTGTGCAGCAATACCACCTGGACGTACATCCTGAATCACCACACCGCCTTTAATTTCTAACCGCGCCAGCTCTGCCGGACTAAGATCACGAATTGAAACCCCGATTACCGGCCCTTTGTTCGGCTGTGCCTGTGTGCCTGCTTTTGCTGGCGTATCATCTGGTGCCGCACTTAAAGTCGCTGCAATACTACGACGTTTATCATCACGCAAGATTTCAAGCTGTACCTGCTGCTGGGGTGCAGTACGGTTCAGATAGTTCAACAACTCGCTGGTACGTGAAATTGGGGTACCGTTGTATTTTAAGATGACGTCACTGGCACGCAGACCTGCACGTGCAGCCGGTGAGTTTGGTGCAACTTGAGTTACCAGGGAACCTTCAGGTTTAGGCAGATTATAAGACTCTGCCAGATTACGGTCGATATCTTGCAAACTTACGCCCAGATAAGAGCGAGTCACTTTACCATTTTTCTTCAGCTGATCAGCAACTTCCATCGCGACATCAATCGGAATCGAGAAGGACAAACCCATATACCCACCGGTTCCACTAAAGATCCGTGAATTGACACCGACTACTTCACCACGCTGGTTAAACAGAGGACCACCGGAATTACCTGGGTTTAGAGCCACATCGGTCTGGATGAAAGGTACTGCAGTTTCACCCATCATATTCCGCATTTTGGCACTGACGATTCCGGCAGAAGCGGAATAATCAAAACCAAATGGCGAACCAATGGCGAGTACAGGCTCACCAACACGTAAGCGCCCCACATCACCCGTCCGTAATTCTGGGAAATTTGAACCATTTACCTTCAGCAAAGCTACGTCGGTACGTGCATCACTACCAACGACAGTGGCATCAATTTCACGGCGGTCATTCAAGGTAATTGTAACTTTGGAAGCATCCTCAACCACATGATGATTGGTCAGCAGATAACCATCTTTGCTGATAAAGAATGCACTGCCATAACCCGTCTTTTCCTGTGGCATACGCTGCTGCGGAATAATCACCTGATTGCCGAAAAAGCGACGAAGAATTTCCGGTACTTGTTGTTGTAAGAGCTCTTCTTCGCTCATTTTTTTAACGACATTGACACTGACCACCGCAGGACTGACCTGCTCGACCAGATTTGAAAAATCAACCGGCGTGACCGCCTGCAACTGTGCAGCACTCATGGTGAGGGTCGCTGCAAATAATCCTTTTTTTAAGTCTAGAATTTTCATATAAATTATTCACTCAAATTGTTGATAAATTTATGTAAATAGGTTTTATCACAAACACTTTAAAGTTTAAGTAATAATATGTTTCAAAACGTCGCTCTGGACAATATCTCATTATCAAAACCCTAAGTTAAGGCTTTGATTAATTTTTTTCATCAATAAATGAGCACTTCAACGCTTGCCTTTTGTACAAAAAAGCGCTGTTATTACCAAACTTTTTTAAAATTAGCTGATGGACATGTCTAATTTATCCCTTACCCATCAATTTGACGTCATTATTGTGGGCAGTGGCGGTGCTGGTTTGAGTTTAGCCTTATCGCTCCCAGATCATTTTAATATTGCAGTCTTGGCGAAATCCACCCTGACAGATGCCAGTACTTTTTATGCTCAAGGCGGCGTGGCCGCAGTCCTGGATGAAATGGATTCGATTGAACAGCATATTGATGACACCATGATTGCAGGCGCACAACTGTGTGAAATGGGTGCGGTTAAACAAACGGTAGAAGGTGGCAAACCCTCGGTTGATTTCCTGCTGAAACACGGTGTGCAATTTACCCTGGATGAACAGGAACAGTTACATCTCACCCGTGAAGGTGGTCATTCACAGCGCCGAATTATTCATGCGGCCGATGCCACGGGTCGTGCCATTTCCACTACTCTGGTACAACGCGCTCAAGAAAAACAGAATATTAAAATTTTTGAAAATTATATTGCGATTGACCTGATTTGTTCACAAAAGCTCGGTTTAGACGGTAATAATCGTGCTCTGGGTTTATATGCCCTGGATGAACAAACTGAAAAAGTGCATACCTTCTTGGCCCCATTTACCGCCCTAGCCTGTGGCGGTGCCATGAAAGCTTATTTATATACTTCAAATCCGGATATTGCCACGGGTGATGGTATTGCTATGGCCTATCGTGCCGGCTGCCGGGTGGCCAATATGGAATTTAACCAGTTTCACCCGACCTGCCTTTATCATCCACAAGCACGTTCTTTCCTGATCACTGAAGCAATGCGTGGCGAAGGCGCTTATCTGCGCCTGCCTGATGGTGAACGCTTTATGCTGCGTTTTGATGAACGCGCTGAACTTGCACCGCGTGATATCGTGGCACGTGCTATCGACTATGAAATCAAGCGTCTCGGTATTCGTCATGTCTGGCTGGACATTACCCATAAAGATGAAAGCTTTGTCAAAGAGCATTTCCCTACCCTGTATGCCCGTCTGCTTGAACTGGGTATTGATATTACCAAGGACATGATTCCAGTGGTTCCGGCAGCCCATTACACCTGCGGTGGCGTCGTGGTCGATGAACATAGCCAGACCGATATTGCCGGACTCTATGCAATTGGGGAAACTTCTTATACTGGCCTACATGGTGCTAACCGAATGGCAAGTAACTCACTTTTAGAATGTTTTGTCTATGGGATGAGTGCAGCCAAGCACATTCAGGAAAATTTTAAGGCCGATCAGCCAGCTCCTGCAGTCCCAACTTGGGATGATTCTCAGGTAACCAACCCCGATGAGGATGTGGTGATTCTGCAAAACTGGGATGAGTTACGTCAGACCATGTGGAACTATGTTGGCATTGTTCGCACCACCAAACGTCTGGAACGTGCGCTACATCGTATTGAAATGCTGAAAAAAGAAATTACCGAGTATTATCAGGATTACCAGGTCAGCAAAAACCTGATCGAGCTACGTAATCTGGTGCTAGTCTCCGAGATGATCGTGCGCTGTGCCATGCACCGCAAAGAATCTCGCGGTCTGCATTTCACCTTGGATTATCCCGAGCTGCTACCAGAACTACGCAAAACGGTCCTCGTCCCACCAAATTTTAAAGTGGAAACACCTTTGGTGAATTGTTAAAAGTGGATGGAGATAACATTCTTGGGTGATATCTCCTTTTCTTTTTAAATTTTTATCTGCTCAAATTTAGCTTAGGCTATTTACAATCAGTCTTCTATTTTTCAGCTAATTAACGTCGTGGTGGAATTGAATATGTTCCAGTCACATGCGCCACAGGTTCTTCATTATCTATCGAATAAATCCAGACTTCTCCCACGATCAGTGCCTTGCCGACCTTGATCAGCTTACACTCTCCCCGTATATCTGTTCCACCTGAAGGTTTACGTAAGAAGTTGATATTCAGATTGGTCGTGACAGCCAAACCGACCAATCCAATTTCACCCAGAATAGCGACATAAAGAGCAAAATCCGCCAAGGTCATCATGGTTGGGCCAGAAACTGTGCCGCCTGGACGCAATTCTTCTGATCTCACCTGATAAAGCAGAGTCGCTCCACACGGAGAAACGTCTTCAATCCGGCACTTCTGCAGACTTTGCGGAAATTCTTGTTTTAAAAATTGTTCTATTTCAGTTTTGGTCGTTTTCATATGATTAAAAAAATCTTCTATATCAGCCTTAATATAGAAGATTCTTCACAAATAAACCTAGAGAAAAATTAAATAAAAAGTATTTTAATTCCAAGCTTATTTTAAATAACTTAAGGCTTGTTCAAATACCTGCTCAGGGGTTTGAGTTGCATCCAGACGTTTAATCCGTTCAGGATGACGTTGCCACAAGCTTTCATAGCCTGCTCTCACTTTCTCAAAGAAAGTCACTTTCTCCTGCTCAAAGCGATCTAGCGCACCGCGTTCACGTGCTCGGTTCATCCCCAGTTCAATCGGTGCTTCTAACCAGAACGTGATGTCCGGCATACGTGCCACAAAATGCTCATTGAGTAACTGCAACTTGGTTTCGCTCAAACCCCGACCTGCACATTGATAGGCAAAGCTGGCATCGCTAAAACGGTCACACAGGACAATTTTCCCCGCTTCTAATGCAGGCAGAATCACTTGTGCCAGATGCTGGGCACGCGCTGCATACATCAATAACAGCTCGGTATCATGTGCCATGGTTTCTTCATGGTTCACAGCTAGCAACAGCGAGCGAATCTGCTCGGCCATTGGTGTTCCCCCCGGTTCTCGGGTGAGAATAACGTCCTTACCCTGTGCGATAAAACCTTCATAGATCGAACGAATGAGCGTGGTTTTACCTACACCTTCTGTGCCTTCAAAGCTAATAAACATACTCATTCCTTATTTTTCGAGCGTAAAATCGTCAGATATTCCTGTACGGCTTTATTGTGGTCATTCAGATTGCTCGTGAATTTGTGTCCACCATTACCGGTAGCAACAAAATACAGATTGTCAGAATTATCTGGGTGCATGGCTGCTTCAATGGCTTTCTTGCTTGGCAAGGCAATTGGCGTTGGTGGCAAACCTGAAATGGTATAGGTGTTATACGGTGTCGGTGTGCGTAAATCCTTGCGGGTAATATTGCCGTTATAGCTGTCACCCATTCCATAAATCACTGTTGGATCGGTCTGTAAACGCATGCCAATTTTTAAACGGCGTACAAATACCCCAGAAACCTGTTTTAATTCACGATCCACGCTGGTCTCTTTTTCAACAATCGATGCCATGATCAGCGCGTCATATTTATTCTGATATGGCAGATCAGCTGCACGTTTCGCCCACGCCTCATCCAGTGCTTTCATCTGGCGTTGATACAAATTGGTCAGAATTTTACGGTCAGTTTCACCTTTGGCAAAGAAATAAGTATCCGGTGCAAACAGCCCTTCAGGATGTGAAAACGGAATATTCAATTCTTTGAGTAATTGCGCGGTAGGCAGATGCAGCACTTCTTTAGTAACTAGATCATTTTTCTTCAGAGCACCAATCAGTTGCTTAAAGGTCGTGCCTTCAATTACCAGAATCCGGCTCATCTGTGCATTGTCTGCATCGGAAATCATCTCCAAAACCTGACGGATGCTCATGCCCTGACGCACTTCATACACGCCCGCTTTCATGGTGTCATGAATCATGATGCGCTGATACAGCTTGAGAATAATCGGGAAACTCACCTGATCTTCTGTGGCCAGACGATCAATAAAACCGGAATAGGTTTGACCAGATTCGATCGCGAGCAGCTGTTTTTTTCCTTCTACAGGATAATCCTTCCACAAACTGCTTTTCAGGATTAACGCCAAGATCAAAGCAATACCAATCAGGACTAAGGCAATTCCTTTGAAAGATGAGGAGAATCTCGCTTTATTTTTCTTTTTGGCTTTAGGTTTGGAAGCTGACATATTAAGACATCTGGTTTAATCGAAGACGGTTAAAAAGTTCAATACAAGCATTGCCATCCAAGGCGCGCTGCTCAAATTGTGTGACAATTTTCATCGGGCTGAGTGCATTGCAGAAAAACAGACTCCGAATATGGGAAATTTCATCCATACCGATATATCGTTGCTCATAGACAATACCCTGATCTTGCATACGTTGTAGAATTTCTGCACGCATGACACCGAAGACGCCATTATAACGGAGTTCTGGCGTAATCCATGTATTCTTTATAAGAATGAAACAATTACTGCTCACCCCTTCGACAATGCCACCTTGTACATCTGTCACTATTGCCTCAGGCCAGCCGCGTTGATCTGCTTCCTGTTTCAGTAAAACCTGCTCCAGGCGGTTCAGGGTTTTCAGTCCAACCAGACTGGGCATAGTCAATCCCACTGCCTGCTGCAATACGCCACTTTGAATCTGTTCAAACTTAAAATCCTGTATGTCTTGAGGATAATAAAACAGCCAGAGATCTGCGGGATGATCCGGCAAACTATAACCGCGCTGACCCACTCCACGACTGAGCACAATCTTTAATGTCCCGTTCAGCTTACCCTCTGATTCCCCGAGAAGCTGTAAACTTTCCGTGATCAGATCGAGATTGGCATTCAGGCTTAAGCTCTGATTGCTGTTTTGCAAACGTGTCAAATGACGATCATACAATTCAATCCGGTTATGTCGAATCCGGGCCGTAGTAAAACAGCCATCACCATAATGAAAGCCACGATCCAGCACCTCTATATGACTGACACGTTGGGCATTTTTTAAATACAGCATATTTTTACGGTCTCTAAAATATAAATTGAACAGTAATATCCAGGCTTCACCTATATATCTCTTTTACTCACATCCAATTCTTTTTTAATTATTTTTTATGCAAAAAAACTCAAGCTATTCTTGCCTCATCTAACAAAAGCTAAAAAACTTGAGGAAAAAATGAGCATTCGTAAATTAAAAATTGGGGTATTGGCAGCACTGGTATCAGCAAGCGCTTTTAGTGTCTCTGCAAAAGATTTCCTAAACGTTTCATATGACCCGACTCGTGAATTATATGACAATTTCAATAAGGAATTCAGCGCATACTGGAAAAAAACCACCGGTCAGGATATTAACTATAAACAGTCACATGGCGGTTCAGGCAAACAGGCACGTGCCGTGATTGACGGACTGGATGCCGATGTTGTAACACTGGCACTGGCAGCAGATATTGATGAAATTGCAGAACGTGGTTTGCTGCCTAAAGACTGGCAAAAGAAATTCCCGCAGAATTCGACACCCTATACTTCAACCATCGTTTTTCTTGTACGTAAAGGCAATCCAAAAGGAATCAAAGACTGGGGAGATCTGGTTAAACCAGGCGTAGACATTATTACCCCGAACCCAAAAACTTCAGGTGGTGCACGCTGGAATTATCTGGCTGCCTGGGCGTGGGCCAAACACCAGAAAGGTGGCAATGATGCCAAAGCACAAGACTTTGTCCGTCAAATCTACAAACAAACCAAAGTACTGGATTCGGGTGCACGTGGTGCTACCACGACTTTCGCTGAACGCGGGATTGGGGATGTATTACTGGCTTGGGAAAATGAAGCACATTTGGCCGTCCGCGAACAGCCGGGAAAATTTGAAATCATTACTCCTTCTCTGTCTATTCTGGCTGAACCACCCGTGGCAATCGTAGAAAAAAATGCCAAGAAAGATGGTAATGAACATCTGGCCAAAGCCTATTTAAATTACCTCTATTCACCTGCTGGACAGACTGTGGCGGCGAAAAACTTTTACCGTCCACGTAATGCGAATGTATTAAAGCAATACAGTACCGTATTCAAGTCCTTAAAACTGGTCACCATTGATAAAGAATTTGGTGGCTGGACCAAGGTTCAGAAACAGCATTTTGACAATGGCGGTGTGTTTGATCAGATTGTCAAAGCCAATCACGCAAAATAATACTTTAAATGCAGTTCATTATGGCCTTTATTCATAAGGCCATTCTTATTTCAAACACTTAAGAGCTTATTTATCTCTTTTTTTCATATAAAATTCATTTTTAATTATTTTTTATGCATAAAGAATAAGTTTATTCTGCGCTTATGTTACAGAACATATCAGAGATTCAGTCCAGATGAGCATTTCAAACACATTAAAACTTGGGGTTTTAGCAGCTGTTATCTCGGCAACCTCATTTGGTGCAGCAGCACGTGATTTTCTCAATGTATCCTATGATCCGACCCGTGAACTGTATGAAGATGTAAATAAGAATTTTGGCAAATATTGGGAAAGCCGTACCGGTCAAAAAATCAATTTCAAGCAATCGCATGGCGGTTCAGGCAAACAGGCACGTGCCGTGATTGATGGTCTGGATGCAGATATCGTAACGTTAGCATTGGCTGCCGATATTGATGTGCTGGCAGAAAAAGCTAAACTGTTACCTGCGGACTGGCAGAAGAAATTGCCGCAAAACTCGACGCCTTATACTTCAACCATCGTGTTCCTGGTGCGTAAAGGCAATCCGAAAGAGATTAAGGACTGGGGTGATCTGGTCAAACCGGGCGTAGCAATCATTACCCCAAACCCGAAAACTTCAGGCGGTGCACGCTGGAATTATCTGGCGGCTTGGGCTTGGGCCAAACATCAGGCGGGCGGCAACGATAAGACTGCGCAAGAATTTGTTCGTAAAATTTATAAAAATACCAAAGTTCTGGATTCCGGGGCACGTGGTTCAACCACGACCTTTGCTGAACGTGGCATTGGGGATGTTTTACTCGCATGGGAAAACGAAGCGCATTTAGCCCTTCGCGAACAGCCGGGCAAGTTTGAAATTATTACCCCTTCTCTGTCGATTCTGGCTGAGCCACCGGTGGCGATTGTAGAAAAAAATGCCAAGAAAAAAGGCAACCAGCACTTAGCTCAAGGTTATTTGAACTTCCTGTATTCGCCATTGGGTCAAGACCTGGCAGGTAAACATTATTATCGTCCACGTAATGCCAAAGTACTGGCCAAATACAGCCAAGTATTTAAGCCATTAAAACTGGTGACGGTTGATCAGGAATTTGGCGGCTGGAACAAAGTACAAAAGGTTCACTTTGAAAATGGTGGTGTATTTGACCAGATCGTTAAAGCCAACAGCGCGAAATAATCCTCCAGGCTGATTGATACAGGAGCATCGACATGATTCATACGCTTATCGTTCCCGGTGTAGGTGGCAGTGAATATAACCACTGGCAAACCTGCTTACAGCACCGGCTGATGCGATGCTCCCGTGTGCAGCAAAAGGACTGGAATCATCCGGTACTGGATGTCTGGGTGGCAGAATTTGTCAAAACTCTGCAAGCCATTCCAGCAGAGGTTCAGATTGTCGCGCACAGCTTTGGCTGTCTGACCAGTATTGCGGCCCTTGCCCGACATCCGGAACTCAATGCAAAAGTAAAAAATCTGCTATTGGTGGCACCGGCTAATCCGGCACGGTTTGGGGAAAATGGTTTTGCGCGCGACAGTCAGACTGACTACAGCACCTATTTTCAACAGCTCAAGCTTCAGGTGTCCACCACGTTATTGATCAGTGAAAATGATCCCTGGTTAAGTTTTGAAGATGCGCACATACTGGCCCAAGCTTGGAAAATCAAACCGATCAATCTGGGCGCAGTCGGTCATGTCAATGTCGCTTCTGGTTTTGGCCCTTTTCCTGAAATTGAACAATATCTGATTTCAGAAAACCCTATGCGCCATATCAGCAAAGTTGATGAGAGCAAGTATTATTTTAAATTTGCATTTTAGTCGCTGCAAACTATGCTTGTGCCAAATTTATTTTCTAATTTCGCTGGTTATTTTTAATCAGCATTCTCTCTTTTGAGGAGTAATCATGTCGCAGCGATCCCGAGTGCTGCCAGGATTTGGTCTTTCTCTAGGCTTTACCCTAGCGTATTTGTCATTAATCGTTTTGATCCCGCTGTCAGCTGTTTTTATTAAATCACTGGGCATTGGTTGGGATGGCTTATGGGAAATCCTGAGCTCTGAACGTATCTTGAAATCATTGCAGTTAAGCTTCACCGCAGCCATTGTCGCTGCACTGGTCAATGTAGTATTTGGCCTGTTACTGGCGTGGTGTCTGGTACGTTACAGCTTTCCGGGCAAACGTATTGTCGATGCTCTGGTAGATTTGCCTTTTGCCTTACCCACTGCGGTTGCGGGTATTGCCCTGACCTCTTTATATGCACCGACCGGCTGGATTGGTCAATATTTAGAACCAATTGGCATTCAAGTCGCTTATACCCCGATTGGTATTACACTGGCATTGATCTTTATTGGTCTGCCTTTTGTAGTGCGTACGGTTCAGCCAGTCCTTAGCGATCTGGAAACCGAACTGGAAGAAGCTGCATCTGCATTGGGTGCCAACCGTTTTCAGATTGTGACCAAAGTGATTTTCCCAATTCTGCTGCCTGCGCTGATCACTGGCTTCGCTTTAGCCTTTGCCCGTGGTGTCGGTGAATATGGTTCGGTCATCTTTATTGCCGGTAACCAGCCTTTTGAAACGGAAATTGCACCCTTAATGATTATTTCTCGTTTAGAAGAATATGACTATGCTGGTGCAACCACGATTGCTGTCGTCATGCTACTGATTTCCTTCGTGATGCTATTCCTGATTAACTTATTACAGGCATGGGCCAGCCGTCGTACTGGGAGAACTGCGCGATGAGTTTAAATACCAACAGCAATGCGCTGGCTGAAAAGTTGCAATCCCGTGATGCAACCCGTGAGCCAACTTGGGTACGTTATACGCTGCTCACTATTGCCTTAATCTTCTTTTTAAGCTGCCTGATTCTGCCCTTGATTCTGGTTTTTGTTGAAGCCTTTAAACAAGGGGTTGGCGTTTATACCCAAGCGCTGGTGCATCCGGATACTCTGTCGGCAGTAAAACTTACCTTGCTGACGGCTGCAATCGCAGTACCGCTCAACGTCGTATTTGGTGTTGCGGCAGCCTGGTCTGTAGCGAAGTTCAACTTTCCGGGGAAATCATTCCTGACCACCATTATTGATCTCCCTTTCTCGGTTTCACCTGTGATCGCGGGTATGATGCTGGTGCTGATTTTTGGTACCCAAGGCTGGATGGGCTCCTGGCTGATGGATCATGATATCAAGATCCTTTATGCGGTGCCTGCGATTGTCCTGGCGACTATCTTCATTACGGTACCTTTTGTTGCACGTGAGCTGATTCCGTTAATGGAAGCACAAGGGACCGAAGAAGAAGAAGCTGCGATTGTACTCGGTGCATCTGGCTGGCAGACTTTCTGGAAAGTGACCCTGCCCAATATCAAATGGGGTCTGATCTACGGCGTGATTCTGTGTAATGCGCGGGCTATGGGTGAATTTGGTGCGGTGTCGGTGGTTTCCGGCCATATCCGTGGTGAAACCAACACCTTACCGCTACACGTCGAAATTCTTTATAACGAATATACCTTTAGTGCTGCGTTTGCCGTGTCTTCGCTTCTGGCTCTCCTCGCAATTGTAACCCTGATTTTAAAAACATGGGTGGAACTGCGCCAGGAAAAACAAGACAAACGTAATGAAGATTCAACAGTTTCTTAAGGAATGCCCACATGAGTATTCAAGTACAAAATATTGAAAAACACTTTGGTGCATTCCATGCACTGAAAAATATCTCGCTGGATTTTCCAGATGGTCAACTGGTCGCACTTCTTGGCCCATCCGGCTGTGGCAAAACCACTTTGCTACGGATTATTGCCGGTCTGGAATCTGCGGATGGCGGCCAAGTGATTTTAGAAGGTCAGGATGCCACCAATGTGCATGTGCGTGAGCGTGAAGTTGGCTTTGTATTCCAGCACTATGCCCTGTTCCGTCATATGACAGTATTTGACAATATCGCCTTTGGTCTGCGTGTTCGTCCGCGCAAAACTCGTCCATCGGAAGCGGAAATTAAAAAACGTGTGACACGTTTACTCGACTTGGTTCAGCTCGGTTTCCTGGCTGACCGATATCCAGCTCAACTTTCTGGTGGTCAGCGTCAACGTATTGCACTGGCACGTGCTTTGGCAGTTGAACCGCGTGTATTATTACTGGATGAACCTTTCGGCGCACTGGATGCCAAAGTCCGTAAGGAACTGCGTCGTTGGTTACGTACCCTGCATGACGAACTGCATATCACTTCGATCTTCGTGACTCATGATCAGGAAGAAGCGCTTGAAGTTGCGGATCAGATCGTAGTAATGAACAAAGGTAATGTAGAGCAGATCGGATCTCCACGTGAAGTCTATGAAACCCCGAAAACTCCATTTGTATTCGACTTTTTGGGTCAGGCGAACCGTTTTGAAGGTCAGAACCATGCAGGCATCATCCAGCTCGGCGAAGACCGCATTCAATTTGAGGGTGCAAAAAATGCCGCTCAAGGTGAAGTGATTTTATTCGCACGTCCAGATGAACTACGCATCCATGCACAGCCACACGACAATGCCATTCAGGCGACCTTCATTCGTGAATTATGGATCGCGGGTAAAGTAGTTGCTGAGCTAAATGACCGTCAAGGCAATCTGATTGAAATTTTACTGACGCCTGATGAAGCGAGAGCGCATCAATTCCGCCCAAATCAAACTGTTTGGTTAAGTGCGGTGAATTTGCATTTATTTGAAAACCAGGTCGCTTAAGATCAAAAGATGGGGCTTTAAAATGCCCCATCCTCTTCTAGGGTAAGAGAATTATGAATTTCCAACAATTAAGAATTATACGAGAAACGGTTAGACAAAACTTTAATTTAACTGAAGCTTCTGCTGCGCTTTATACTTCACAGTCCGGGGTAAGTAAGCATATTAAAGATCTGGAAGATGAACTGGGGGTGCAGTTATTTATCCGTAAAGGTAAACGTCTACTGGGCTTAACCGAACCAGGTCAGGCACTTTTAGGCATTGTGGAACGCATGCTGGTCGATGCCGACAATATCAAACGTCTGGCCGATGATTTCAATAAAGTCGATGAAGGCACATTGACGATTGCCACGACGCATACCCAGGCGCGTTATGTGTTGCCACCAATTGTCAGCCAATTCAAAAAAGAATTCCCTAAAGTACATTTGATTTTGCAACAGGCCAGCCCGGTTGAAATCACGGAAATGCTACTGCAAGGTCAAGCGGATATCGGTATTGCGACCGAAGCACTCACCACTGAAGATAATCTGGCCAGCGTGCCTTACTATAACTGGCAACACAGTATTATTACCCCGCAGAATCATCCACTGGCAAGCAAAGAACACGTGCTCATCGAAGATCTGGCGCACTACCCGATTATTACTTATCATGGTGGTTTTACCGGTCGCTCCAAGATTGATACCGCCTTTGAAGAAGCCGGTTTTGATGTAGATATTGTGATGTCCGCGCTTGATGCCGATGTCATCAAGACCTATGTAGAAATGAATATGGGCATCGGCATTGTCAACGATGTGGCCTATGACCCGGAGCGTGATTACCGTTTAAAGCAGATTGAAACCGATATTTTCGGCGTAAATACCACCTGGATTGCAGTGCGTAAAGGTCATTTATTACGCGGTTATGGCTACGAGTTTATTTCCCTCTGCTCACCAGACGCAGATATTAAGGCATTGAAAAAAGTCGCCTATCCAGACGAATAAAGTGCACTATTTTAAGTTTTTAATCAAAGAGGCTACATGGCCTCTTTTTTATTTTTTGAGTAGATAAAGAATATAAATATCAAGCATAATCACGTACATAATAAGTTGAATTATACCATGATGATCAATCATAAATTTGCTCTTTTCTCCATGGGCTTGTTTTTCTCCGGGTCAGGTTATGCAGCAGCGTTTGAACAATCTAACCAAAGCATTCAATCGTTTTTTGAAAAAAATCATTATGCTGAAGTTTCATTGGCCTGGGTTCGCCCTGATATCAGCGGTCAGGTACAACATACCGAAGAGCTGCAACAATTAGGCATCACCGATTTTTCTACAGGAAATCTTACCCATAACCAATGGGTTTCCAATGCCGCATTAAAATTCCAGTTGAATCCTCAAGTGTCGTGGGGACTGATTTACGATCAGCCTTATTCTATAGATATCGCTTATCATTATGATCCTGTTTTTGCAGGTGCAGCGCTTCCAATTGAGGCTGCTACTATTCAGTTTGAGAGCCATAATTTGACCTCATTAATTGGCTTTCAACCAAACGATAACTGGAATTTTTATACAGGGCTAAGTTATCAAAGCTTAGAGGGAAATTTATATTTATCCGGGCAGACATTTTATATATTCAATGGTTATCGAGCCACATTTGAACGAGATCCCGCTTGGGGCTGGCTTGCAGGAATCAGTTATCAGATTCCTGAATATTTTTTTAGAACCGCACTGACCTATCGTTCTGCAATTACTCATCACAATAAAACCACTGAATCCATTATTGTAGGTACAAATCCAGCACCTTATACAGAAATTCAAACTCCACAGTCTGTGAACTTGGATTTTCAGACAGCTTTAACTGATCAAAATGCGCTCTATGGCACGCTGCGTTGGTCAAACTGGCAAAATTTCGTGATCCAGCCGCCTAAATTTGGCGCTGTAATTGACTATGCGGCCTTACAGTTCCCTGAAGTAAAATCTTTTAGAATGATTGATTATCGTAAGGATCAATGGTCTGGAAAAATCGGACTTGCCCATCAATGGCCATCTTTTGGCATAAATTCTATCGAGCTTATATGGGATTCTGGTACAGGAAATCCGGCTTCAACCTTGAATCCGAGTGATGGCTATTGGGGTATCGGACTAGGTCATCTTTATAAGATTCAAGAAACCTGGGATATTGCTACTGGACTATATTATTTAAAGTTTCAAAAACCTGAAATTTCCTCATCCGAACCTATTACGCCACAGATTGCAGGTTTATCCGCAGTTTCCGATAACAGTGCCTGGATCCTAGGTTTGAAAATGGGTTATCACTTTTAAAATTATTCTAAAAAACAAAAAACGAGCCGAAGCCCGTTTTTTATAAGACTGAAACTTAGAAGCGGAAACTTACACCAAGTTTAGCCACTGGTAGCCATTCGTACTCATTGTCGTTACGAATTTCGCGTTCCTCACGTTCAACTTCTGAAAGAAAATCCTTACCAGGTTCAGTAGTTACAGCAGTTCCAGAAGCGGTTAAATTAACGGTTGGATTACCATTATAGTAGGCACCAATTTCACCAAACACACCCCAGCGATTAGTAATTGCTGGAGAGAAACCGATTCCTACATAAGGAGCAATATTATTTTTATACGATAATTGTCCATTAATACGTGCACCACCAGTACCTGCAACGAAATCGGTACCATTCACAGTAAATCCTTCGCTACCACCGATACGACGGTCGATATCATAATCATTATCTACATAAGCTACACCTGCAGCCATATAGAACCAGTTCGCCCAAGGACGGATTTCAGCATTTAGATAAGTTAGGTTGTTGTCCATATCCAGGTCATATTCAGAACCATTGATTGATAAATCATCCGACCAGGAAATATCACCGCCGTTATAACCTAAAGTGACACCTACATATGGGTTAGCACTCCAGGAAATTGCCCCACCATAACCGGTAGTACCGACTTCAGCACGAACAGCTGCGGGTTTAAAGAAAGAAAAAGATGCCACACCTTCATCTGTTACGATTGTTTCATCAGCAGCCATGACAGATCCAGCTGTGGCAGCTAGAACGGATACTGCTAAAAGTTGATATAAAGCTTTCATTATTTCTCTCCTCAAAAGAACTTTTTTTTCATCATTAGTTATTCGTGATGAGCTCAATATAAAGGACTTAAAAAATATTTTTTATTCACATTTTGCTCATCTTTTGTTATTTTTTGATACAAATTAATTTTTCTTGTTGAGAACCAAGCCTTTTCTAACACTTTTCCTACATTTCAACATAATGAAAAAGTACACTTATTACTTTAATAATTTCACGCTTTCTACACTTCTGGCTATTTTTCATCTATTTTTAGTGCTTTCAACTATTTTTCCTGCAATATAGTGTAAAATCTAGAAAATTTTTTTCTGGAAGGAAGATCATGTCGCAGCTTTCAACAATCATTGAACAAGCGTTTGAAGACCGTGCGAATTTTACAGCTGCAGATTGCTCTGCTGAAATTCGTCAAGCAGTAGAGGAAGTAATTGCTGGTCTAGACAATGGTACTTTACGTGTTGCTGAAAAAATCGATGGTGAATGGGTTGTTCATCAATGGATTAAAAAAGCGGTATTGTTATCATTTAAATTAAACGACAACAAACCAATGGAAGCTTGTGATCTTCGTTTCTATGACAAAGTAGAGACTAAATTCTCAGGTTGGACTGAAGAACAATTCAAGGCTGCTGGCGTACGTGTTGTACCGCCTGCTGTTGCACGTAAAGGTTCTTTCCAGGCTAAAGGCGTGATCTTGATGCCTTCTTATGTCAACATTGGTGCTTATGTAGATGAAGGCACGATGGTTGATACCTGGGCAACTGTAGGTTCATGTGCACAAATCGGTAAAAATGTTCACTTGTCAGGTGGTGTAGGTATTGGTGGTGTGCTTGAACCGCTTCAAGCGAATCCAACCATTATTGAAGATAACTGCTTTATCGGTGCACGTTCTGAAATTGTGGAAGGCGTAATCGTTGAAGAAGGTTCTGTGATTTCAATGGGCGTATTCATTGGTCAATCGACCAAGATTTATGACCGTGCCACTGGCGAAATTCATTATGGTCGCGTACCAGCAGGTTCTGTCGTTGTTGCAGGTAGCCTTCCATCTAAATGCGGTACTTATAGCTTGTATGCTGCCATTATCGTGAAAAAAGTTGATGCACAAACTCGTTCTAAAACAAGCCTGAACGATCTATTACGCGAAGACTAAGATGTCTTAACTTAGAGGACACATTCGTGTTCCTTGGAGCTTCAATCGCTCCTCGTCTCTACGATTAGTAATAATCGTAGGGATTTTTATTTTTATACCCGGTTATTTATTTTTCATTGGTTAGTTTTGTTATGAATACGCTTCGATCTTCCGCAATTCCTGTCTCTGATCCGTCTGCGGGTTTACGCATTACGGAGATTTTCTATTCATTGCAAGGTGAAGCCAATGCTGCAGGACTGCCAACAGTATTTATCCGTTTAACCGGTTGCCCATTGCGTTGTAGCTATTGTGATACCACCTATTCCTTTGAAGGCGGTGAGCGTCAGTCTCTGGACGATATTATCCAGACCACGCTTGATTTTAAAACCCCTTATGTCTGTGTGACCGGCGGTGAACCACTGGCGCAGCCCAATGCCCTGCCCCTGATGCAGCGACTCGCGGATTTAGGATGTGAAGTTTCACTTGAAACCAGTGGCGCTTTAGATGTGTCCAAAGTGGATCCGCGTATTTCCAAAGTTTTAGATTTAAAAACACCAACTTCAGGTGAAGTTGCACGGAATTTGCTTTCTAATCTCGATCATTTAACTGCACATGATCAAATCAAGTTTGTGATATGCAATCGTGAAGATTATGAATGGTCAAAACAGCAGCTTGAACAGTACCAACTTCAAGACAAAGTGAGTACAGTTTGGTTTTCGCCTGCATTTGCGGTCGAAAAAGGTGCGGTTTGTTTACCTCCACTGGCACGTGATTTGGCTCAGTGGATTTTAGAAGACCATCTCCCTGTTCGTTTCCAGTTACAACTGCACAAGTTGTTATGGAATGATGAAACTGGTCGTTAATTTTTTGTAAAGTATTTTTTTGGAGAATCAGCTTATGCGCCCTCGTGCCATTGTACTGTTATCTGGCGGATTAGACTCAACAACATGTCTGGCTTGGGCGCAGGCACGCTATGAATGTATCGCACTCAGTTTTCGATATGGTCAGCGTTCAACCACCGAGCTGGATGCAGCAAAGGCTTTAACGCAACGTGCGGGTGTGGAACATCGAGTGATCAATATTGATCTGGGTAATCTGGGTGGCTCAGCCCTTACCGATCATAGCATTGACGTGCCGGATCATGAACAGTCAGGTATCCCGATTACCTATGTTCCGGCACGTAATACAATCTTCTTGTCTTACGCTCTGGCCGCGGCAGAAGTATTCGAAGCTGAAGCGATTGTGATCGGAATTAATGCGGTTGATTACTCCGGTTATCCGGATTGCCGTCCGGAATTTATTGACGCATTTGCCAACATGGCACGCCTTGCGACCAAGGTTGGCGTAGAGGGTCAGGCGCTCAAATTTGAAACACCTTTGTTACATTTATCCAAAGCAAATATCATTCGCTTAGGTATTGAACATGGCGTAGACTACAGTCAAACGGTGTCATGCTATCAAGCAGATGACCAAGGACGTGCCTGTGGCAAATGCGACAGTTGTCGTTTACGTAAACAGGGTTTTGCGGACGCAGGTGTTGAAGACCCGACACGTTATATACCGTAATAACAAGGTAGAGTTTATGAAGAATTTAAAATCAAGCATCGTGCTTTCAGCAATTGTTTCAGCTGCTGCTATGTTCGCAACTACGGCTCAAGCGGCTGATGACAAATTACAACAAGCTTATAAAAGCACCAATGTAAAATCTGCATTGATCAATGTTTGTAAAAATGAAACTGGCAAAAGTAAAAAATTGACGGCTGCTGAAGTCAGCAAATATTGTGGTTGTGCTATTGAAGCAGATGGAAAATTAACCAATGCACAAAAATGGGAAATTCAAAGCACCATTAACCAGAAGAAAAGCCCAGGCACTTTAGCTTTTGTACAGAAGCAGAATAAAGATCTTCAAGCATGCTTTGGTCCACAGTTAACAGGCAAACTGAAAACTTTGACTGAAGAAGCAATGAAATCAGCCCAAGCGGCACCAAAGAAATAAGATCTGATTATTCTTTGATAAAATAAGCCACTATAATGTGGCTTATTTTTTTTGAAAAAATTTAGAGAAAACAGGAGTTTTTATGTCTGAAATGAGTTTGCTTGACCAGAATTTTCCTGCGACGACAGGCGAAATCAATTTAACCCAGTTGAATACAGAATGGCTGGTGATTTATTTTTATCCTAAAGATTCTACGCCAGGCTGCACAACTCAGGCAGTAGGATTTTCCTGTTTAAAAGATCAGTTCGATGCTTTAAATACCACAATTCTTGGCGTATCCCGTGATTCGGTAAAAGCTCATCAGAACTTTACTGAAAAGCAGAACCTGAGTATTAACCTGATCAGCGATAAAGAAGAAGTGTTGTGCAATCACTTTGATGTGATTAAAGAAAAGAACATGTATGGCAAACAAGTAATGGGCATTGAGCGTTCAACTTTTATTTTCCATAATAGCCAACTGGTCAAAGAATACCGTAAGGTCAAAGCAGCAGGTCATGCAGAACAAGTTCTGGAAGATTTAAAAGCTTTGCAAGCTGCTTAATTGCATGCTTATCGTATAGACAAAAGCTCGAAATATTCGAGCTTTTTTTACAATAACGTTCATATCATCAAGTATTTTATATCTACCCTAGTTCATTTCACACTGGCCTGATAGATGAAGATTAACTTTATCCCCTACCCCGGCAATTCCTTTTTTCATACCAAAATCCCTACGGTTAATCACGGCAGATGCCTGAACATCAAGCAGGTTGGCATTTGACATACTGGGTTTAAACGTGGTTTCAAAAATCACAGGTTTGGTCACACCACGCAGGGTTAAATGACCTAAAACATTGTATTTACCATTACCCAAGTCTTTAAACTGGATACTTTTAAAAATTACAGTCTTATATTTTTCTACATAAAACAGGTCTTCGCCCAAAATCATATGTTTAAATAGCGGCTTACTAAAGCTTAAACTTTCTACATCCATGACCAGATGGGTTGAGGCATTTTGCGGTGCTTTAGCATCAAACTGCATCGTGGATTGAACCTGATTGAACTTGGCTTTAACCACAGTAAGACCCATCGACTTAATCTCAAAACCGACATCACTTTTGGGAGTTAAGGTCCATGATCTTGCAAAAGACTGACTGGTCAAAGCTAAACAGATCGCCAAGCTAAGGAGCCCAGTTTTTATTGTTGTTTTCAATTTTAAATCCACCTTGTTTAATTTCTTATTGATCGGATTTAAGTACACGGCTTAATCTGAAACTAAATTTTCTTGTTTTTTGAGCGAACAGGTTTTCGTTATTTTTATACCAGTTTATTGAAGTTTTTGTAAAATCATTCATGACTAACGGACAAAATACTTGAGCTGATTTTTTTCTGATAAGTGGCCCTGCTAGGCGAGCAGGAAACTGGTTTCATCTTATAAAATTCTGATTTTATAAATTTTTTATATAAGACAGATCGTTTATTTTAAGTTCAATTTATATTGAAATATCTATGTGCTTGCAGTACTGAAAAGAGTTGTTTTCTGCGCTGCCTATTCTCCATCACTATCTAAAATGACACGCTTAGATAACTCTTAACCGATCTATCGGCTTTCGTAGCCTGAATCAAATACTGAGAATTAATGACACTGCGACGCCCCACATGGTACAGGCAATGATGGCATCCAGTATTTTCCATGCTTTTGGATGTTGAAACCAAGGCGTCAGTATCTTTGCACCATATCCCAAACTAAAGAAGAAAAACCAGGAAGCACAGACAGCACCTAAAGCAAACCACCATTTTCCTAAGGCGTATTGGGTTGAAATTGATCCAATCAATATGACTGTGTCTAAGTAAACATGCGGATTTAGCCAGGTAAAAGCCAGGCAGATCATCAGTACTTGTAGAAAATGCTCTGTTAGCTGATCACTTGGTGCTAAAACCTCTGTTGATTTAAATGCGCTGATCGCATGGTGCAAACCATAATAAAATAGGAATCCTGCGCCAATATATTTAGAAAATATAACAATATCCGGATAATGTTCAATGACGCGCGCAAAGCCCAGTACGCCAAGCAGAATTAAAATGGAATCAGACAAGGCACAAATCACACAGACCCAGAACACATGCTGTTGTTTTAAACCTTGTTTTAATACAAAAGCATTCTGTGCACCGATACTGATAATCAGGCTCATTCCCACAGCAAAACCACTCACCATATAACTGAACATCACATTCCCCTTTTTTGAATAAATGAATTATTCAACAAAATGGATGCGATTAATTAAAACTAAGTTAATATCAATTTAACTAAATTATTTTTAGATAACAGATATGCTGAATGCGAAACAATGTGATGCTTTTTACGCAGTTGCAAAAACGGGAAGTTTCGATCTGGCTGCCGAGCAGCTAAATATTACTGCCTCGGCAGTGACCCTTCGTGTTCAAAGTCTGGAAAAAAAATTGGGACAATTGCTTCTGGTGAGAGATCGGCCTTGCCGCGTGACCCAATCAGGACAAACTTTATTGCATTATTTACAGCATCAACGTTTGCTAGAACAGAATCTGATGCAGGATCTGGGTGGACAGCTGCAACATGAAGGTTTCTACTGCCTGAATATTGCCACCAATGCTGATTCACTCGCGACCTGGCTATTACCAACCTTACAAACCCAGCTGATCCAGCATAAAATTGTGCTGCATTTTCAGGTAGATGATCAATCACAGACTCATCATCTGTTAGAAGCAGGTCTCGTCAATGCCTGTTTGAGTACTGAAGCCAAGGCAATGAAAGGTTGCCGGGCTGAGTTGATCGGACAGATGCAGTATCGTCTGGTCGCCACCCCTGACTTTTCCCGAAACTGGTTTCATCAAGGGGTACATCGGGATGCGCTACGCCTTGCCCCTGCCATTATTTTTAATGAAAAAGACCAACTCCATACCCAATTTATTCAGCACGAATTTGGCCTGAACCTTGCTCAATATCCTCATTTCTTTATTCCATCGACCCATGCGTTTTTTGATGCGATTGTCATGGGTCTAGGATATGGCTGGCTGCCGGACTATCAAACCAGGGATTTGCTGGAGTCAGGTGAACTGCTTGAACTTTCGAGTGAGATGCGAATTGAAGTACCCTTGTATTGGCATCACTGGAAAGAACAGTCGTCTGCCCTGGAAATTTTAGGCGAATGTTTGAAACAGCATGCTCAAACTACCATGAATCAACCCATAACAACCTGATACTTTTAAACTAGATTGGTTTTATCATTCTGGGCAAATTTTTCACTGAGTTGCTGATAGGTCGTGGTTTTTTGGAAATTCTCTAGAAAATCAATTGTGCCTTGTGGAAATTTATCCCGTTGAATTTCGCCACGATAATAAGCTTCACGCATCGGCGTGGCGGATAAGGCATCTTCAAGACTGTCAAGTTCGACCATTTCCCATTCTGGGAAAAACTTTAAATAATAAGAAGAATCATCTTTAAAGTGCCCAATCAGCCCGACTTTGGCATCCGGTTCAATAACCTGGTTCACCAGCGATTTCACCAGTTTTTGCCATTTTTCATCATTATAAACATCTATGACTTCTACAAATTTGATCCGAGCCCGATCTTCTGGACTAAAATTTGACAGGATCATGGCTTCACGCTCCGAAGCCAAAAATGGATTCTTGATATTACGTTCATTTTGTGCAGAACCAAGAGCCAAAATCACATTCTGACTGTGCTGCAGGGCAATGTTAATCGTTTGCATGTGTGCCAGATGAAAAGGCTGAAAGCGGCCAATGAAAACCAGATAATCAAATGTATAGTTCATAAGGGATCAGTTTTTTATGACTCATGAGTTGTGCTGTCCCAATAAATATGCGACATAATCATTCCCATAAAATCAAATTAAGTTTTAAAGCAAGGATAGTACGATGACACTGAGCTGTATTCAACAACCTCATGAGCATTTGAATGCGAATTTAGAACATGGTGTACTTACTTTGGCCATCAATCGCCCGGAGGCGAAAAATGCGTTATATAGCGAACTGTATCTCTGGATTGCGAAAGCTTTAGATGAAGCTGATCAGGCACCTGAAGTTCGTGTAGTTGTATTGCGTGGTCAGGACACAGACTTTAGTGCGGGCAATGATATGCAGGATTTTATGAAATCTGCTGCGAAGAAAGGTCAGGCACCCGCTGCTGAAGGCCCGCCGTTTGTTTTACTCAAATCTGCTGCAAAATTTTCCAAGCCTTTGATTGCTGCGGTGCGTGGTGTTGCGATCGGCATTGGCGTGACGATCTTATTGCATTGTGATCTGGTCTATAGTGACAATACTGCCTTGTTCCAGATTCCATTTGTCAGTCTGGGTCTATCGCCTGAAGGCGCTTCAAGCAAGCTGTTGATTCAGCAAGCGGGTTATCATAAAGCGGCCGAATTATTGCTGACTGCGCAAAAATTCAATAGCGAAAAAGCACTCGACGCAGGTCTGGTAAATAGCATTGAAGAAGATGTTTACACCAAAGCAGCAGCACAAGCTACCCAACTCTCTGCCCTGCCATTGGCATCACTGGTGCAATCCAAAGCCTTGATGAAACACAATGTGAATGAAATTGTGGAATGGATTGACCATGAAGCAGAGATTTTCATGCAGCGTGTCGGCTCACCAGAAATGCTGGAAGCGGTTCAAGCCTTTATGCAAAAACGGAAATCTGATTTCACACAATTCAACTAATTCTGAAACTTATCTTTTAATTGAGGCAGTTTAGACTGCCTCAATCTTTTATATTTTTGAAAGAACCCAGCTTATGACAAATGAAAACTCCCAAACGACTTCTCAAACAACTGATAGTTCAAATCCTGACAAGAAGCGTTATTACGAGCCGGCACCACAGGATATTGATGTAGAGAATTTCCGTAAGGTCATTGAAAGCCGCCGTTCAGTGCGTAAATTTACCAAAAAACCAATCCCTGCTGAGGTACTGGATGCCTGTCTGGATCTGGCACTACTGGCACCAAATTCATCAAATCTGCAGCCATGGACATTTTATGTGGTGCAGAACCCATCCAAGAAAAAGCATCTGGTGAAAGCCTGCATGAGCCAACTGGCCGCTAAAACGGCTTCTGAACTGATTGTTTGTATTGCACGTACTGACCGCATTGATGAAATGGCGAAACTGAATATTAGTGAGTTTCCATTTCCTGAGGCGCCTCCAGCAATCAAAAAGTACTATAAGTACATTCCCTATAACTACAAGACAGGTTATCTGAATGCCTTTGGTAACTTTAAGAAAGTCGCTTTCAAAGTAGCCCGTACTCTGGATAAGCAGATGCCGGTTTCTGCTTTCAGCCCCGCTGATGCAAAACTATGGGCGACTAAAACCACGGCGCTGGCTTGTGAAAATCTGGTTTTAGCTTTACGCGCTTATGGTTTTGATAGCTGTATGATGGAAGGCTTCGATGAGCCCATGGTTCGTGAAATTCTGGAATTAAATGACAAGCAGTATCCGGTCATGGTGATTGGTGCAGGTGAACGTGCTAAAGATGGGGTATTCTTCCCCCAGTACCGTTTTGACCGTGAGTTATTCATTCAAAAGGTTTAAATAGCATTTAAAATTTAAATCTTTTATCTGCTAGATGATTGGCGACATGGATGTCGCCGTTAGGCAGAGATTCAGGGATGAATCTTCTGCCTAACAAAAGATTTTGGTTACTTTGATCTCTCAAAGTAACATCAGCCTATGAACGAATATTACAACTTCTCACACTTTATGAGGGTGTGCCATCTTAATAACTACGAGAATTTTTGAAATTCCTACCTTATTAATTTAAGAATAGTTTGCTCTTAATTTCCGATAATCAATCCAGTTACAATGAAATCCGACCGGCACCTGAACTGGTAAATGAATCGTTGCAATGGGTCCTTCTGTAATATGCTGGGCATCTAGAATGACAACTTTCGAGGGGCTACAATCTAAAGCATGGATATAAGACATTAGCCAGCCATCATTTTCAGCCTGAGCATCTTCCCATGCGACAAAGACTGCCTCACCAGTGACCCAGTTTTCTCCAAAGGAATAGCTTTCTGTGGTTCTGGTTCTTAAATTAAAACACATCACTGTATTGCTGCTGACATGGGAAGGATCATCAAATTCACCAAAAGAAATACTATAGATATAACGATACTGTCGTCCAATAAATGCTTCATTAATCCGTGGAAATTCCTGCTTGATATTTGATAATACAGTACGTGTCACTTTTCCCGTTCCTTGTTCAAAAATAAAGCGCTCTAGTCGTATATCCTGATCTTCGATCGGTCCCTGAATTGAACGGATCAATGCTTTGGAGTGCACTACCGCATCCATCACTATATCGCCAGTATTCAGATCATAGGCATTCACGGTATAAAAAATAAAACAGGCATCAATCTCATACCAGCGCATGTCAGTGACTTTGCCACCAAAAGGTAATACACCTATACGTGCCTGCCGTTTTGGATTCCATTGATAAGGCAGCATTGAACCTTTTAAAGCACTGCGAACCGAGAAATTCACATTCAGATCCATAATCAGCACCTGAGATTTGGTAATGGCACAATCATGAATCATCGGTCCATGTTTCACTGGAATCTCGACCTGGTGTTTCAATTTACCGTGCGAATCTATATGCAGATAAAAAACTTTATTTTGGCTCAAGGCATCATAGCAAACTGCATGAATATCCCCTGTTTCGGGATCAACATGCGGATGAGCTGTGAATGGCAAATCCTCTTCATTTTCAAAAAGATGATGTCGTTCGGATTCCAGCTTACTATTGACTTCAACTGGATAAGCACCCGCTTCAACTAAAGCCCAGATTTTTCCGGCAAAGTTAATAATATTGGTATTCACGGCATCAGCAACACCTCGTGTTTTGCCTGGAATCAGTGGTCGGTGAAGTTTCTTCTGCACGCTGGCAGCTCCGACGTAGCTGCTCTTATACCAATGTGCCTTACCGCCTTTCAGTTTCAAGGCATGAATCATGCCATCGCCAGTGAACCAATGATAATTTCTGGGATTTTTGACCAGAATTGGATTTGGGCCAATCCGCATTAGTGCACCATCCAGTTCTGCAGGAATCTGCCCTTCAACCTTTAAATTTGTGGAAAAGTGTTCCTGCCGCTCTGGTGCAAATATACCTTCCAGATAGGGATTGTCCGGTGAATATGGAATGTGCTGATGCAGGATTTCTGTACCGTACTGGATAGATTTGCTGAGGGTATTCTTAAGCACGCTGCTCAGCGGTTTTGGCCACGGCATTGTTATTTTCCTTATTGTATTTTTTCTTTGGATTATTCTGGCAGAAATGATAATAACAAAAGCAGATCGGCTGGTTTCTTAATCTAGATTAACGGCGCGCTAAATCAAACGCGCCGCAGCAGAGCATCAATTATATAATTTTAGACTTTGATATCCAGAAGCTGAATAAACTCAAAAGCTGGCTCTTCATAAGGATGACTTTCTTTCAGAGCCTTGGCCACATCGACTGCCTTTTCATCAGGCACCAGAATTTCTACCCGCCATTCTTCCACCTGTTCCAATTTTCCCACTTCACCAATATGAGGATCTGCACCTTCCTGCGGTTTAAACTGTCCGGTTCCTAAAACCTGCCAGGCACAATTCGTATACTCACCAATACCGCCCGCTCCTGCTGCAAATATCGCATTCTTGGTGTCTTCCAGGTTTTCATCGGGCACGTAATAAATCAGCTTTAACATATATTCCTTCCTGAAATTCAGCTACTTGCCGTATTATTAAGGGCTTGGACAATCATCTTCAATGCAGGATTTTGGGAATTCTTGTTAAATGTTGCATACAAGCCCAGTTTTGGCAGTGCCTGATCAGTCTGGATAATTTTCACATGCTCATTCAAAAAACGCAGTAAATATTCGGGCGCAAAACTAAAGCCCATGCCCATATTGGTCAGATTAATGTGTTGCAAGACATTGGTCACCCACAACAGCTGTTCATGTTCGAACTGATCAATACAAAGCAGTTTATCCAGCTTTTCATAAAATACGGGCGAAGCATTCTGCTCGCACATAATCATATTGTGATTTTTCAGTTCCTGTAATTTCAGGATTCGATCTGTAGGATGTAAATGCTGAGCAGCAACCAGATAAGTTTGCTCGGTTAATAAATGAATATTGTCAAAATCGGGATGATCCAGATGAAAACGGGTAATACATAAATCCAGTTCAGCATTTTTTAGCCGCTGAATCTGTTCCATACAGGTCAAGCTATGCAGATGGATTTTCAAGTCCGGCATGGTTTTTTTAAGCTGTGCCAGAATCTGCGGCATCACTTTGATTTCTGCAACATTCAGAAAGCCAATATGAATCTGGTTATTTTTCTGCTGTGCGACCTGGCGTGCTGCTGCCACTGCCAACTTGGCATTTTCCAGTGCTTTTTCGGCATAGATCTGAAAAGCCCGCCCTTCATCGGTGAGTTTGACTTTTCTCGATGAACGATCAAACAGGACAACGCCTACTTCCTGTTCCAGATCCTTAATTTGCTGGCTTAATGACGGCTGCGCAGTAAACAGCTTTTCGGCGGCCTTGGTAAAACTTTGTTGCTGCGCCACGGTGATAAAATAGCGTAAATGTCGAAGTTCCATAGCCTGCCCGGTTTCTGATCAGGTCAGCATCTTAAAATTATGACCCACGTATTGCAAATAAGAATAGGTCGATAGTTTATATGAATATCGCTATATCAACAGATTCTGTTTTACTAGACTGCCTGACCATATAGATAGCTTGTTCTTCACCTATACACATGGAGTCTTGTATGACACAACACTATGACACTGATGTTCTGATCATTGGTACCGGTCCTGCAGGTTCAACATTAGGTCTGGCCTTGGCCAATTATGGTATCAAGGTACAACTGTTTACCCAGTTTAGCTGGCTGGCCAATAGTCCACGTGCGCATATTACCAATCAGCGTGCCATGGAAGTCTTACGTGATTTAGGTATTGAAGAACAGGTTAAAGAGATCGCTACACCTTGGGAGCAGATGGGTGAAAGCCTGATTACCACCAGTCTGGTCGGCGAAGAAATCGCCCGCATGAGTGCCTAGGGTACCGGTGATGAACGTCATGGGGATTACATTAAAGGCAGTCCCTGTCCATTTGTCGATCTGATTCAGCCCAAAATGGAAGCCCTGCTGGTCAAAAATGCTGGTGAACGTGGTGCGATTTATAACTTTAATACCGAATATTTATCGCATGCGCAGGACGAAGATGGCGTGACAGCCACTTTCCTCAACCGGATTACCAATACTGAATTTAGTTTAAGAGCTAAATATCTGGTGGGAATGGATGGGGCAAAATCTCGTGTGCTAGAACAGCTTGATTTACCTCTTGAAGGTGTGATGGCACGTGCCGGTACAGTCTATGTGACCTTTAAAGCTGATCTTTCTCAATACGTGCAGCACCGCCCTGCGATTCTGCAATGGATCGTCAATCCCGCAGCCAGCTTTGGCGACCTTGGTATGGGTCTGTTACGTGCCATTACGCCATGGCATGAATGGATTATGGGTTGGGGCTTTGACATTTCCAAAGGCGAACCACAAGTGACTGAAGAACAGGTACGTGCCCGCCTGAATGCCTTTGTCGGTGCGAAAGTTGAAGAAGTCGAAATCCAGAAATTGTCGTACTGGTATGTGAACCAGACCTGGGCAACTGAATATTCTAAAGGTCGCGTATTCTGCGGTGGTGATGCAGTACACCGTCATCCACCATCGAGTGGCCTAGGTTCAAATACCTGCATGCAGGATGCCTTTAACCTAGGATGGAAACTAGCATACGCGGTAAAAGGCTGGGCTGCACCTTCCCTGCTGGATTCCTATACGACTGAGCGTGCACCGGTCGGCAAGCAAATTGTGGCGCGAGCGAATCAATCACGTTTTGATTATAAATACCTGAAAGAAGTCTTTGGTTTTGACAATGGTGTGACTACACAAAAACAAATGCTGGAACGTATTTTTTCGGAAGATGAGCAAGGTGCTGAAATCCGCAAAAAGCTGTTTGAAGCTTTGGAAATTAAAAACTTCGAATTTAATGCACAAGGTGTAGAGCTGAACCAGCGATATAGCTCCAATGCAGTGATTAGCGAATCTGAGCCTGAAAGATTTGAGCGAGATCAACAGCTTTATTTACAGGCAACGACTCGCCCGGGTGCTAAAGTTCCGCATACCTGGCTGATCAATACCAAAGGTCAAAAGCAGTCAACTTTAGATATTACCGGTAAAGGTCGTTTTACCCTGCTCACAGGTTTATCTGGCAAAGGCTGGAAACAGGCTGTTGAAGTACTGAACTTACCTTATCTAGATGTGATTCAGATCGGTTCTCGTGACTACCGTGATGTGTATGGCACTTGGAACAGCAAATCTGAAATCCATGAATCTGGCGCAGTGCTGGTTCGTCCGGATGGTTATGTGGCTTGGCGTTATCAGGACAGTACCAATAATGCTTTTGATTATGAAAATACGCTGAAAGCAGTACTCAAACAGGTTCAGCTTGTTATTTAATGAATAAGTTTTAAAAAGACCACCTTCGGGTGGTTTTTTATACTTTTAACATAATAACCTATACTGACTCTCAGCTTTTCTTGAAGCCACTTTGTTCTAAAATTTCTTTCCTAAACGCCCTGATTGATTAAAACTTATTTAATCGCAACGATTCCTTCCAACACCAATGCACATATACAATTGATTTTGTGATAAATTTCACACTAATACTGTGTAATTCACCTCATTCAGGTTTAAGCATACTGTTCTGCCTTGCATAGCTAATACATATTCATTTTGCTGATCTGTGGTTCAAATTCTCCCGCACTCAGCCAGCAAGATAATGTTCGTTGTGAAGTAAGCACATGTCATGGCAAATCTCTCCCAGTTATTCGACGGCTTTAGGAATGGTCGAAAACTTAACTTCAACTTTTGATCCTCTCATTGATACCGCGAATGCAATGCCAATGACATTCCGGCCTGAAACACTTAAACGCAAAAATTTTATGTTTTCAAATCAAAAGAATGGATGATCTTGATTTGAAAATAAAATCTAAATTCAGGATTTCCCCCAATATTATTTAATTGGTTAAAACAGTTATTTTCATCACTTTTCAATGGATTCAACCCATCCAAAGCGGACAATCCACAAAATGAAACGGCGCTAGTTTTGGGTAATCGTCACTCGATTGATACCACCTCTAAACATAATGTAGTAGGTATTCCTTTTTATCCGAATCTGATTAAACATTTGGAACTAGATCACCAACAACTTCTGAGTCTGTACGGCAACATTGGCAATTCTTTATATCTACAGGAATATAATTTACTGTCTGATCAATTAGCTCAATTTAAACAAGATTTTAAAGCGCATTTAGATGCTGAAAATATCAAGTTTTATGGTTACTTGGAACAAGGCTTAAAAGAACAAAGCCAGGCATTTTTATCTCTACGTCAGTTTAGAAAGGAAATGCGTGTCATTGAGCGGACTGTGATTAAGTTTATAGATCACTGGATGGATTTTGGGGTAAACCGTGCATCTGCTGCTGAATTTAAAGAAGAATATGAAGCGATTGGTTCTGCATTGGTGCAACGTATTGAGCGTGAAGAAAAAGAGCTCTGTACCATGTATAGCCGTGTTTAAGTAAATATAAAAAAGGCTATCCTAGGGTAGTCTTTTTATATCTTTTCTTTTTTTATTTCCCAAGTAGAAAATAAAAATCCTGCCATGGTTCCTGCTAAATTCACAGCCAATTCAGCATGTCTTGAAGCAGGTTTAAAATTAACCTTACCTTGTCCATGAGCATCACCGACTTTATTTCTCAATGCGCCGATACCTTCAACAATCGCACTACAACCACCTAGAATTTGTTTGAAAACTTGTTCTGTATGCTGTGATTGTGACAAACTTAATTCTTTACTAACTACCCTATATAATTGATTAATGTCTAGATTATTTCCATAATCAATTTCTAACTCATCAAGAATATGTTTACACGTTGACTCTAAAAGAGTTCGAGCAAGTGTGATTGCACCTTGTGGATCATCTATTCTACGTTCAAGTGCTTTATCCCACGTTGTCTGAATATAATTAGAGTCTAATTTTAGAATAGTATCCTTAATCACCTTATCCAAAGGTGCAATATTTGATTTTTCAAAAAACTCAAATGAGGCTGAAACTCCGTATATATAAAAGTTCTTCTATCACTGTAATTATCAGATTTCAACTTTATAAATTGCCAAAATTGATCAAGATTTCTAGAGGTTTTTACCATAGAAGGTAAATAGTTTTGGCTTGTTGAATTAAGCATCTCATTTCTTAATTGCTGATATTGTTTATCATCACTTTCTTGATACTTATGTGTTGCTCTTGCAAGCAAAATATTTTGGATTAATTCTAATTTTTCGACTTGATCCATAGTTTTTATAAAGTTGTCATCATTCTTTTTATTGTATAGATAAAAACCACCTTTCGGTGGCTTTTTAAAATCTGATGATCAAGAACCCTGTAGCAAATAACTACCTACCAAAAACAGCATCTGTAAACCAACAACAAAACCAAATAACCACCAACCTTTCTGACGCATTGCTGCCTTATCCATTATTCTGAGTGTCTTAGCCATGTCATCACCTCATCTTTGAGAATTGATACTGAACCGATCTATTACATCTTTCTTTTATAGTGCAATAAAGTTGTGCATAAAACATACCATAGCACTTTATATACAATATGAAAGCAAAATCTAAACCAAGTCCGTAGGGAGAAAGAAAATTAAAAAAATTAAAAAACAAAAAGCCACCTAAAGGTGGCAATTGATGAAGCTAGTTTAAACAAAAGCTGAAAGATTTTCCAGTTTTGCCGCTATTCCGGTAATTTTTGCAATAAAAAAGGGCTGCTTACGCAACCCTTTTTCAAGCTAAAGTGAATTAACCAATAAATTTACGTGCATTACGGAACATACGTAACCAAGCACCATCCTGATCCCAGTCTTCTGGTTTCCATGAATGCTGGATCGCGCGGAAGTTACGTTCAGGGTGCGGCATCATAATCGTTGCACGGCCATCCTGAGACGTTACACCGGTAATACCTTCTGGTGAACCGTTCGGGTTCAATGGATATTGTTCAGTTGCATTGCCATGGCTATCTACATAACGTAGAACCACCTGATTCGATGCATTCAATGCAGCAAAGTTTTCCGCCGTTGCAACGGCACGACCTTCACCATGCGCCACAGCGATCGGCAGAATCGAACCTTGCATGTCTTGCAACAAGACTGAATTCGATTTTTCCACACGAACGTTCACTGCACGCGCTTCAAATACTTCAGACGTATTGCGATGGAAACGTGGCCAAGCATCCGCACCCGGAATTAATGGAGCCAATTGCGACAACATTTGACAACCATTACAGATACCGAGCGAGAAGGTTTCTTGACGGTTAAAGAATTTCTCAAACTGGTCACGCAATTTAGCATTGAACAATACTGATTTCGCCCAGCCGCCACCAGCACCCATCACGTCACCATACGAGAAGCCACCACAAGTTACCAAGCCTTCAAAATCATCCAGGCTGATACGACCTGCCAGCAAGTCACTCATATGTACGTCAACGGTATTGAAGCCCACTTTGTCGAAAGCTGCCGCCATTTCAATATGACCATTGACACCCTGCTCACGCAGAATTGCCATATTTGGACGACGCAAGTTAATGAACGGTGCTTCAATCGCTTCATTCAAGTCGAATGTTGGTTGGGCAATAATACCTTTGTGTGCTTTATCGGTAATTAAGGCAAATTCTTGATCCGCAGTTTGTACGTTGTCACGCAGGCGCTGGATTTGATGAGAAACTTCAGTCCATGCCACTTGCAGATCAGCACGTTCAAGTACCAGACCATTTACAGACAATTGGTCAGAATTATTTACAGTACCCACCACTGCAATTGCATCTTTAAGCGTAGATGCTGCAACTTCAGCTTGTAGATCTTCCCAGTCTGCTTTGGCAATTTGCAGAACTGCACCGATTTCTTCAGCAAATAAACTTGCAGTTGATTGATCTTCTAATGCCACACCTAAACGTGAAGCGAACATCATTTCTGCAACAGTCGCCAATAAACCACCGTCACCGATGTCGTGATACGCCTTGATCAAACCGCGGTTGTTCCAGTCTTGAACCAATGCAAAGAATGCTTTAAAGTCATCAAAGCTATCAATATCCGGCGTCACAGAACCGATTGCTTTATACACCTGCGCCAGGATCGAACCACCTAGACGGAACTGACCTTTAGACAGATCAATACGAACCAATATAGATTCAATATCTTTCAGTTCAGGAGTCAATGTTTGACGCACATCAGTCACTGGCGCAAATGCAGTGATCACGCCCGACATTGGAGAAGTCACAGACTTGTCTTCACCTTCATCATTCCAGGTGGTACGCATAGACAATGAGTCTTTACCGACTGGAATCGCGATACCCAGTGCAGGACACATTTCCATACCGATGGCTTTCACGCCTTCGAACAATGCCTGATCTTCGCCCGGTTGACCCGCAGCAGCCATCCAGTTTGCAGACAATTTGATGTCGCTGATTTTTTCAATCTTCGCAGACATGATGTTCGAGATCGATTCAGCCACCGATAAACGTGCAGAAGCAGCAGGATTCAACAAGGCTACTGGAGGACGTTCACCCATTGCCATCGCTTCACCGGTGTAACCGACAAGGCTTGTTGTAGTCACAGCAGCATCCGCGACAGGAACCTGCCAGCGACCTACCATCTGATCACGCGCGACCATACCGGTAATCGAACGGTCACCAATACTGATCAGGAACGATTTAGAAGCAACAGTCGGGTTTTTAAGAACGCGATAAATCGCATCTTTTAAATCGGTGACTTTAGCCGCATCAAAGTCATCGCCTTTGCGTTCAATCGTTTCATAGGTACGGCTCATACGTGGCGTACCACCAAGCATCACCTGCATTGGCATATCCACCGGTTTGTTGCCGAACAATGGATCTTCAACGGTTAAGTGACGTGCTTCAGTCGCCTCACCCAGTACTGCAAACGGACAACGTTCACGCGCACAAATTGACTCAAATAATTCTAAAGAAGATGGGCGAATCGCCAATACATAACGTTCTTGCGCTTCGTTTGACCAGATCTCCATTGGCGACATGCCAGGTTCTAAAGATGGAATCTTACGAAGATCCAGCACTGCACCTAACTCATGATCATTCACCAGTTCAGGCATGGCATTTGATACACCACCCGCGCCTACATCATGCACCGACACAATTGGGTTATGGTCTTCCATGCGCCAGCAAGTATCGATCACTTCTTGACAACGGCGTTCCATTTCCGGGTTTTCACGTTGTACCGAAGCAAAATCTAGGTTTTCGCCCAATTTACCGCTATCTACAGAAGATGCAGCACCACCGCCAAGACCGATCAGCATGGCTGGACCACCGAGTACGATCAACAAGTCGCCCGGTAAGATCGGATCTTTTTCAACGTGATCTGGACGGATATTTCCGTAACCACCCGCGATCATGATTGGCTTATGGAAACCTTTAACATCGCCATTGACGTTTTGTTCAAAAGTACGGAAGTAACCGTTTAAAGCTGGACGACCAAATTCGTTATTGAATGCAGCGCCACCCAATGGGCCTTCAATCATGATTTGTAACGGTGATGCCATACGCGATGGCTTGCCGTAGTTTTCTTCCCAAGGCTGTTCAAAGCCCGGAATATTCAGGTTAGATACGGTAAAGCCGGTTAAACCTGCTTTAGGCTTACCACCACGACCGGTCGCACCTTCATCACGGATTTCACCGCCTGAACCTGTCGCTGCACCGGCAAATGGCGCAATCGCAGTTGGGTGGTTATGAGTTTCCACTTTCATCAGGATGTGAGCAGCTTGACTCTTGTATTTATAAACCTGATGGCCGTTGTCTTCTTGCGTTGGATAAAAACGCTGGGTATCCGAACCAACAATCACCGAAGCGTTGTCTTTATAAGCTGACAATACATCTGTTGGTGATTCTTTATAGGTGTTCTTGATCATCTGGAACAATGATAATGGCTGAACTTCACCATCAATCGTCCATTCTGAACCGAAGATTTTATGACGGCAATGCTCAGAGTTAGCTTGCGCAAACATCATCAGTTCGATGTCATTCGGATTACGACCCAGCTTGATGAAAGCCTCAGTCAGGTAGTCAATTTCGTCCATTGATAATGCAAAACCAAATTCATTATTGGCTTTTACCAGTGCTTCTTTACCTTTACCCAGAATATCAATCGAGTTCAGTGGTTTTGGCGCAGTTTCCACAAATAATACCGCAGCATCTTCAATCGCATTGAATACGCTTTCGGTCATACGGTCGTGAAGTACTTGCAATGCTTCTTTAGAAAGCTCTTTTACGCCCTTCAAAGTAAATAAAACGCCGCGTTCAAGTCGATGAACCGGCGTATTACAGTTTTTGAAAATGTCCGTCGCTTTAGAGGACCAAGGAGAGATGGTTCCGACGCGCGGTGTGACTAAAATCTGGATTTCATCACTTGCAGCCTGGTGCAATTCAAAAGATTGACCATCGTTGAGAAGCTGTAAAGCTGATTGCTGTTGTTGCTCGCTGAGCGCTTGGTCAAAGAGGTAGACCCATTGACTTTCAATTGATTGAACAGAACTAATTGACGTCAAACGCGATAATAGTTGAGTTTTCTTAAAAGAAGAATGTGCGGGTGCACCGGCAACGATAAACATGCTGATTTTGGCTCCACGGGATGGTCTGAACAACCATGCCACAATGTGACTTGAGAGAGCGCATATTCTACTGTGAAATAAGGAAATCGGCTAGATGCCAAATCAGAAAACTACGTCTGAAATATCCTGGACTTTTAAAATATTTCGTTTATTTTCAGTCAGGAAAATTGAATGTAGTCGCACAGGTTAACACATTTTTTTCAAGAAAAATCAAAACCGCTTCAGAATAATTTTCTGCATAAAAATTGTATTATTTTTCAACAACAATCGGGACAAAATCAAATTCAGGTTTTATTGTCATGACCTGCCAAAACTCCGATTTAGGCCAAAATGAAATACTTGATTACAAGATTTAATGAAGTCGTATTTTTTGCAGACTGTTTTTGATTCTTTTGATTGACTCTTAACTTTGACTTCTAAGATTAGAAAACTGGTTAAAGGTCTTCTGCCGTTTTCTGTACTACAAGGAACAGTTCTCCGCTGATCTCCGCCATTACAGTAACAGAGGCAAATTACTCCCCTCTATGAAAGAATAATTAATACTGAGTGGTATTTTAATCTGACATCATCTGCGGGGGAAAAACCGGACATCCATTCTCAACTTCTAAAAGAATAAAAATAAAGTTTCTTATTTGGGCCTTTTATTTTTTTATATTTGATTTTTATCTTCTCAGATCATAATTAAGCGAAATTTACTCATCTAAAAGACCAAAAAATATATCGACAAAATCCCCCACCATATCCAATATTTTGAAATTTCATCATTTATTCATGAGCTCTATTATGCGTAAAAAACACAATATAAATAGCAAAATACCACTTATATTTATGAGGAAATTTACCAGGAATTATGAGGCTTATATAAAAAAATAATGAAGAAATGATTAATAATAAAATTTTGTTACCTTTTTTATTTAATCCGTATTCTCAGGTTTTATTTAACTCGAAAAGTTTAAAATAAATATTTGTAATTGCTGAAAAAATATAGAAAATTTTCTTTTTTATTCAACTAACAGAATAACAGGCCCACACGTCTATATCAGCTAAGAATCTTACCAAATAGACACTTCATCAGTAAATTTGATGATTTTATGTTAAGCTCTAGCCGAATTGCTGAGGAATTGTCCAAATTCTGAGCCTGGCAATGGTTTTTCCTTTCTGCTGTAGAGATGAATATAAATTCTATATTCGGACACTAATTTTTTGATGTTCTATAGCTTCACTGCTCTGTCTATTTTAGAGCCTTAATCTGTCACCAATGATTTAATTTTCAAAAACAAAAGGTGACCCGCTTAAGGAGTATGTATGTTTCAATTCACTAGTACAGCAACTGTACTATTGATGGTGCTTTTCTATGGCATCACTTTTTTACTATCGTTACGTATTAAACAGAAAAATGAAAATGTTGATGGCTACATGGTCTCGAATGGCTCCATCGGATTTGGAATGTCTGCGGCCAGTATGACCGCCACCTGGATCTGGGCCGCCTCGTTTTATGCAGCAGCTTCATCCGGATATACATACGGCGTTTCCGGTGCCCTACACTATGGTTTGTGGGGTGCGCTGATGATTTTATTTATCTATCCCTTTGGCAAGCGCTTTCGTGAACTGGCGCCTAATGCACATACTCTGGCAGAAATCATGCATGCCCGGCATGGTAACCAAAGCCAGATGATTCTGGCAGGTTCCAATATTGTGGGCAGCGTGATCAGCCTGATGGTGAACTTTACCGCCGCTGGGGCACTGGTTGAGATTTTATCTCCTTTAAGCTTTATCCATGGCGTGCTGATTACCGGTATCGGTGTGCTGTCCTATACCCTCTGGTCTGGCTTCCGTTCTTCGGTGTTTACCGATTTTGGTCAACTGGTGGCGATGATTGTCGCGGCTGTGATTATTATTCCAACCTTATTCTTTACCCTAGGTGGGCCATCCCTGTTTCAAAGCGGGATTCATCATCTGCAGCCGGAACAGCTGGATTTTTTCTCTAAAACAGCCTTTCTGGAACAAGGTGCACCATTTTTTGTTGCCGTATTGGCCTACGCGATTGGTAATCAGACCATTGCCCAGCGCCTGTTTGCAGTCCGTGAAGACCTGATCAAACCGAGTTTTATCACTGCAACCATTGGTTATGCTGCAATTGTTATTGGTCTAGGCATGCTGGGGTTATTGGCACTATTTGCAGGTATTCAGCCCATTGATGGCAACCTGAATAACCTGATTCCGCAAATGGCAGCGACTTATCTTTCTCCATTTATGGTCGCGCTGTTATTCATCATGGTGATTGGAGCCCTGTCTTCTACCGCTGACTCGGATCTGTCTGCCCTGTCTGCGATTGTCATGACGGACATTTATGGCAAACAGATTGCGAAAAACAGCCCTGATCCAAAGAAAATGCTATTCATTGGCCGTATGACCATGATCGTTGCCACCATGCTTGGAATTGTGATTGCCACCTTAAAGTTTGACATTTTGTCGATGCTGATTTTTGTGGGTGCGCTTTGGGGCTCTATTGTATTCCCTGTAATTGTTAGTCTGTATTGGGACAAGGTGAATGCCCGGGCCTTTAACTGGTCAGTGGGCCTCGCATTTTTCAGCTTTCTGATAGTACGTTTTGAATGGCTTCCGATTCAGGGATTGATCGCACTTGGCTTTGAACTCGTTGCGACCCTGGGGATTGGTGTGGTGCTGGGACTGATGACCTTTGGTTTCTTCGGCAAGAAAGTGGGTTTGGTCGTTGGCATATTGGCCAGTATAGGCTTCATGCCATGGACCATCGGTTTCCTGCGTGAATACGGCACCTTGTTAAGCTCACTAACAGCGTATGGCAGTAGTGCGCTGGTATGTACTGTGTTGACGCTGGTCTACAGTAAAGAACGATTTGATTTTAAACAAATCAATAAGATGGTGATTGAATTTCACCAGCTATCTGAGAAAAGTAAATAAGGAGATTTCAGATGACAAGTCAATTATTGACTCTATATGTACTTTTTTGGCCTTTGGTGGCAAGCCTAGTCTTGTTCACGATTTGTCTGAATGTCTATAAAGATACACAACAGGCTAAAAAAAATGGCGAAGAGCTAATTTGATTCTTCATCCTAAACAAAAAGCAGACCATTGAGTCTGCTTTTTTATTGTTCATTTGATGATTTCGATTTTTAATCTCAGTCTTTTCCAGCTGACTGAAATAACCATATGCAGCATGACAATTCATGTCGCACTGCCCTAGTGCAGGAGCTAGTTTTTTGGCATGATGCAAATAGTGGATCACTGAATAATGATAAATGACTCAAATGCGTTGGTTAGAACTGCTTTCGACAGTTCGGATTGGTAGTAAAAAGCAGAGCACTGAACTGGCACGAAGCCCGTTTCATAAAGATTATGATCGTATTATTTTTTCGCAAAGCTTCCGGCAGTTAAACCGCAAAACCCAGGTCCATCCACTCACCCAGCACGATGGCATTCATACCCGTTTAACCCACTCACTGGAAGTCTCCTGTATTGGCCGTTCACTCGGTATGTTGGCTGCAGAGAAAATTAAAGATAATTTACCTGCCTGGATTTCTCCGGCTGATGTCGGTGCCATCATTCAGGCCGCCTGTCTGGCACATGATATTGGTAACCCGCCTTTTGGTCATGCCGGTGAATACGCCATTCGGGAATGGTTTGACGATGCTTCTCATACCGACTTTTTAAAAGATTTGAGTCCTGAACAGGAAGCCGATGTACGCCAGTTTGAAGGCAATGCCCAAGGCCTGCGCCTGCTGACCAAGATTGATTACCATCCTTATGATGGCGGTATGCGCCTGACCTATGCCACTCTGGGTGCTTATCTTAAATACCCGTGGCTCTCTGAGGCCATTGACCCGACTGGTAACACCCCGGCCAGTCGACGTCCAAAATTTGGTTGTTACCAGTCTGAAAAAGAGATTTTGCAGGAAATTGCTGAACAGCTAGGTCTAATCCAGCTTGGTGAATATCATTATTGTCGTCATCCGCTGACCTATCTTTTAGAAGCTGCGGATGATATCTGCTATGCCCTGATTGATCTGGAAGATGGCATTAGCCTGAATATGCTCAGCTATGCCGAAGTCGAGCCAGTTTTCCTGAACTTGCTGGGAGAATATGGCACGCCTGAAGAAATCAATCTGCCTAATACCACCTGGCAACAAAAAATTGCCGCCTTACGTGGCCGGGTCATGAAACGTCTGGTAGATGAAGTCACCACGGCCTTTGCCCGACATCAGCAGGAAATTCTGATGGGCCAATTGCAAGGCTCATTGCTGGGTTATTGTAGTGCCGACATTGAGATTGGCATTAACCGGGCCAAAGAACTGGCAAGAGACAAAATCTTCGAACATCCGCAAAAAGCCGGTCTGGAAATTATCGCGCATCAAAGTTTACAAACGATTCTGGATGCCTTTATTCCACTGACCACGCCGCACAAAACTTTAAGCTTTAAAGAGCAGCGTTTAATGGCTATTTTAAAACGCTCGGGTGCGCAGTTTAGTGCTGATCATTATGACAACATTATGCAGGTGCTAGATATTGTCTCCAAGTTCTCCGATCATCAGGCTTATAATCTGGCGCAGGAACTGCATGGCAATAAAGCCGGGTTACTCTAATGTGAACGAGCGCCTGATGATAATCTCAGCAAAATCACTGCTTTTGAATGATAGAGTTTTGCCTTTATCGAAAATGCTGACTACTATGCCTGTATTAAATTTGAGTATATAAAAAATGATTGGATGCCTGATTGGGGAAGTGCTGGCACTTGAAGCACCTACTGTTTTATTAAATGTAAACGGCGTAGGTTATGAGATTGACACTCCTTTAACCACTTTCTGTCAGTTGCAAAAAGGCCAGAAAATTACCCTGTGGACCCATCTGGCTGTTCGTGAAGATGCCCAGTTACTTTATGGCTTTATCAATGCGCAGGAAAAAACCATTTTCCGTACCTTATTAAAGGTGAACGGCGTAGGTCCGAAAATGGCGCTTGGTATTCTTTCAACTTTAAGTGTGGAAATGCTGATCCATACCGTTGAACATGAAGATATCAACACTCTGGTTAAAGTTCCGGGAGTGGGTAAAAAGACTGCAGAACGCCTGATGATTGAATTGCGTGACCGCTTTAAAGCCATGGCTTCAGGTGCTGCCCCAAGTAATTCAACTGCACCACAAATTCAGTTTATGGGCAATTCAGCCGTGGCTGAAGCGGAAGCTGCATTACAGTCCTTGGGTTATAAACCTGCTGAGGCACAAAAACTGGTGAATGCTGCCAAAGGTGAATTTACCGAAGCCAGTGATATCATCCGCGCTGCATTAAAGTCGATGAATAGATAAATCGTAGTCCACCATCAACCCAAATTTGATAAATGTATGGCGACAAGGATGTCGCCCGTTGAACTGGGGTGTAGGACACACCCTCAGTTCAACAAAAGATTTTTGTTACTTTTGATCTTTCAAAAGTAAAACAACGCCTACACAATGGCAACTAAACACAAATCATTATTTGAGGCTGTTTCCGCAGCATCAAACAGCTTCAATAAAGAGATTAAGTTAATAGATATGCAAGACCGTCTCATCAGTGGTTCTGAAAAACCCGAAGATCATTTTGATCGTGCCATCCGCCCGACTTCCCTCGATGACTACATCGGTCAGCCGGTGGTTCGTGAGCAGATGGAAATTTTCATTGGCGCAGCCCGTGGCCGTGAAGAAGCCCTTGATCACACCCTGATTTTTGGCCCGCCAGGTCTGGGTAAAACAACGTTGGCCAATATTATTGCCCGAGAAATGGGTGGCAATCTTAAGTCAACTTCTGGTCCGGTTCTGGAACGTGCCGGCGACTTAGCCGCGATGCTAACCAATCTGGAAGAAGGCGATGTCCTGTTTATTGACGAGATTCACCGTCTTTCACCCGTGATTGAAGAAATCCTGTATCCGGCGATGGAAGATTATCAACTCGATATCATGATTGGTGAAGGCCCTGCAGCCCGTTCGATTAAACTGGATTTACCGCCATTTACCTTGGTAGCTGCAACTACACGAGCTGGTCTACTCACCTCTCCGCTGCGTGACCGTTTCGGAATCGTGCAACGTTTAGAGTTTTATTCGGTTGAAGATTTAACCCACATTGTCAAACGTTCAGCCAATTTGATGGATGTACCTATGACTGGAGATGGCGCAAAAGAAATTGCCCGTCGCTCACGAGGTACACCGCGTATTGCTAACCGTTTATTGCGTCGAGTTCGTGATTACGCTCAGGTCAAAGGTACCGGTGAGATCAATCAGGATATGGCCCAACGTGCTTTGGACATGCTCAAAGTCGATAAAGATGGTTTAGATACACTCGACCGCCGTTATTTATCAATGTTGCTTGAGCGTTTTGATGGTGGTCCTGCTGGCGTAGAAGCCTTGGCAGCAGCCATGGCAGAAGATTCTGGTACGTTGGAGGATGTCATTGAGCCTTACCTGATTCAGCAAGGTTATGTAATGCGAACTGCACGTGGTCGTATTGCCACCAATATGGCGTATTTGCAGTTTGGGATGGCACCGCCTGAGCCAAAGTGATAAATAAGATAAAAGAGCTTCGGCTCTTTTATCATTGAAAAATAAATTTTATTTCTTTTCTAGAAATTTGAGATAAGGCATATATCACATCTAAGGTTTGAAACTCGGAAATTTCTTTCAATTCACTTTGAGATAAAATCTCTGCAGCTTGATTAAAATATTTCGTTAAATATTCTGCCTTTTTAAATTCTGGTAATAGTTTCCAATCCATGGATAATAAAATTTCCTCCATGAACTCATAAGCTAACTCAGTTAGTAAATTAGTAATTTGAAAAAAACGTTTAATTCCATAATTATTACTAAGTGATAGCTCTAATAACGTTAAATTCTGAACAGCTAATTTATAATGTTCTTCTAGTCGAGTATAAAGTTTTTCCGCCTCAATACTCGATTCAACTTCATCCATAAAATTAGTTTGAAAATTCCTACCATCTAAAATAAAAATCGTAATTTGGCTAAAATATTCTGCTATAAGAATTTTATTTCTTTTCTCTGTTTCAAAATCCCTTCGATATATTAACTCTTGTTTTTGTAATTCTTTTTGTTGCTCAAACAATTTTTTATTTATATCTAATGCTGATTTTTCAGAACCTTTTATTTGAGCAATAACTGCATCAAATGATTGTTTGGTTAAATCAAAACTTTTACGCCCATACCAAATCGCAATAACTGTGGCTGAAATTCCTAGTATAAAAGCAACTACCATTGCTATAATAAAAGACCAAATCGCTGTGGTATCTGTCGAATGTTGCACATCTAAATACACTTTTTGATCTTTAGGCTGCTGTAAAACCATAGTTTGAGTTTGTTGTTCTTGCACGTTTCCCCACATATTTTAATTTGATTATTTATTTCTTACATTCTAAACAGTTTCAGCTGCTTACAAAAGAAAAAGCCAACTAACCATGTCTGAATCAGTTGGCAAAAGCACAATCCTACTTTTTCTAAGTTTTATTCAAATTATTTTTCTTCTTTCTTAAACTCCTTAAAATCCGCTTTACGAATCATGGCATGAATACCTTTGGTTCGATCGACCACTTGTGACACTTCAAAGTCAGTCGCAGCACTTAAGTAGGCATAGGCAATTTCTTCAGAAATGCCATATTCATTGACCAGAAAACGGATCGCTTCACGGGTGGATTTACGCATGGCTTCATCTAAGTCTTCATCCAGACCCGGCGTAATCCAGAATTCAGCATTTTCAGCCAGCGGCTGTTTAATCTCTGCACCTGGAATTTTATCCTTGCCAGATTTAAGTAAAGTGAATTTTAAAGTCGCACGTGCCGAACCTTCCAAGGCAGTTAAAGCCACCTCACCATCACCTTGTACAAAGTGACTATCGCCTGTATAGAATAAAGCACCTGGCACCTGTACCGGATAATAGGCCGTAGCCCCTGCTCCTAATTCATTGATGTCGATATTCCCGCCATAAAATGATGGTGGCACAGAGTGCACAGGCTCACTGGTATTTGGTGCAACGCCCATCGTGCCCATAAACGGATTCAGCGGGAAACGAATCGCTTTACCAGATTCAGTTTTTAAAACGCCTTCCCATACACCATACGCATTTTTCTCAATTGGGGTAAAAATGGACACGTTGCCATAAGCCTCAGGATTGGCTGGAGATGCATGCTCATGTTTCTGACGTTTCGGGAATTCGGGTAAGGTCCCTTTGCCATGACGGTTTGAAATCACACCATAAGGCACACGCGGTTCAACTTTTAGAATCTCCACCTTTAGAATATCGCCCGGCATTGCCCCTTCTACATAGACAGGCCCAGTAATAATGTGTGGTCCATCTTTATGGAAATCATGTTTCAATTTGGAATTCGTGATCAGCTTGGCTTCATCCAATACATGCTCAGGTTTGACGCCTTTTGATGTGAAATATTTCTCTGCATTGCGGCCTTGATCTTCCAGCAGCCCTTCATGCGAAACTGTATCGAAAGTAACTGTGCTACCTGAAGGGACAGTCAAGACAGGTTTTGCATCTTTATTTGGCAGATAACCCCAAGTAATCGTATTTAAGGTACTCGGCACATAATAATGACCTTTATATTCACCACTTTTGAGTAATGTCGGTTTATTTTCCAGCTGTTTCAGTATCTTAAAGTCTTCAGCCCATAGGCTTGTCGAAATAAAACTTAAGCTTGAAGCCACTGCCAGAGATAAAGCCAAAGGTTTTAACATGTGTTCAATTTCCGTCATAAAAAATATTACGAAAGAGTGAATGCAATCTAAGTGCCAAAATAAGTTTAAGAGGTTTAAAAAAATCTTCACTTCATTCAGATTATTGATATAGAGGTAATCGTTTTTATCCCTTTTTAGCCTGAAATTTTTATAATTTTCATACCTTATAAATATAAAAAACCAATTTAGATACATATTTTTACAATGTGAAAGAACAAATAAAGCTCTTTGAGAACAGATATTAACACCAACAATACCTTTAAAGTATTAAAAAATACTTAGAGAGTTTTGGTTGAATTTAGATCAGTATGCCATCCTAAAGAATCACTTTAACCATTTCAAATTCTTAAGGTTCTCCCGAAGTATGAATATGTATAAGCAGATATCCCTTTGTCTCCCTCTTCTTTTCTGCAGCCAATTCAGCCTGGCTGACTGGATTGATGATTCTGTACAAGCTGCTGAAGCACACACCATCAAATTACGCCAGCATATCCACCAGCATCCTGAACTGGGCAACATGGAATTCAAAACCTCGGAGCTGGTCCAGAAAGAATTAAAATCCTACGGCATTGAAGTACGTAAAGGCTATGCCAAAACCGGTGTAATCGGTGTATTGAAAGGTGCAAAACCCGGCCCTGTGATGGCCTTACGTGCAGATATGGATGCCTTGCCAATTAAGGAAACTGCACCGGTGCCTTTCGCCAGCAAGCAAAAAGCCATTTATCAAGGCAAAGAATCTTATGTGATGCATGCCTGTGGTCATGACGCGCATACCGCCATGTTATTGGGTGCAGCCAAAGTTCTGGCCGCCAATAAAGATAAAATTGCGGGGACAGTGGTGTTTGTATTCCAGCCGGCTGAAGAAGGCGGTGCAGATATTGATAACTTCACTCATGGCGATCAGATTGGCTCACGTAAAATGATTGCCGACGGTGCCTTAAAAAATCCAAAACCTGAAGTCATTTTCGGGATGCATGTAATGGCAGGTATGCCAAGTGGCAATATCTTCTACAAAGATGGTGCGATTTTGAATAGTGCCGATCATTTACGTATTCAGATCAATGGCAGTCAGGTGCACGGTTCTATGCCTTGGGCAGGTAAAGACCCGATCTATGCTTCTGCCCAGATGGTGACCAATTTACAAAGTCTGATCAGCCGTAAAGCTGACCTGACTAAAGGAATGGGTGTAGTGAGTATTGGTAGCATTCAGGGCGGCACCACCGGTAACGTCATTCCAGATCAGGTTAATATGGTCGGCACCATCCGTTCCAATAATGAAGATGTACGTCAGGGCATTTTAAAAGACTTGCCAAAAATGCTGGAACACAATGCCGCAGCCAATGATGTCAAGGTGAAAGTCGAAATTGCACCTTACGCCCCGGTGACTACCAATGATAAAACCTTGACTGAATTGATGCGTCCAACCTTGGCGAGCGTGCATGGTGAAGATAAATTGCATGTGTTAGACAACAACGCCAGCGCCAGTGAAGATTTTGCTTATTATGGTCAGCTCATGCCATCGCTCTTCGTGTTTGTCGGTGCTACACCGGCAGATCAGGACCCGACAAAAGCCGCACCGAATCACAACCCGAATTTCATTGTCGATGATGCGACCCTGAAAACTGGTGTCGAAAGCCATGTCCGTTTTATTCTCGACTATCCAAAAGTGGCCGAGCAGGTTCAGGCCAACTGGAAACAGAAAAATAAAGGCTAATCTTCTATTACTAAAAATGCGCGGCTCTAAGGACTCGCGCATTTTAATATCTGCTGCTGTTTTATAAATGAGCTGTTAAGCGCTCAGCACTTCATCTTGGCGACTTCTCTCCAGATTTGACACCTTGTGCCATTGGTCTCAAAACTCACAATGCTAAACTTTGAACCGCTAAATTGCTTGACTTTTGGCAGGAATCCGGCAAATTCTAATCCCTCTCCTGCATCTAAAAACAAGCAAAAATTTCGAAAATCTGCATGGAACAAAACTATGGCGAATCACTTTGAATTCAATATCCGCGTTTATATTGAAGATACTGATGCGGGTGGCATTGTCTATCACGCCAATCATATTCGCTATATGGAACGTACCCGTACCGAATGGTTACGTGCCGCTGGAGTGAGCCATTACTGGCATCAGACAGACTACAATTTTGTGGTGCATAAAATTAATGTCAAATATATGCGCCCGATCCTGATGGATGATTTAATTACTGTTACGGCACGTGTCATTTCATGTAAAGCTTCATCATTTGTATTGCAACAAAATATTTATCGTGGTGAAATCATGCTTGCATCAGGTGAGGTTGAGTTGGCATGTATCAGTGCAGAGATGCGACCACGTCGACTCCCGGATGAAATCCGCGAACTAATTCAAAAAGAATTGGAACAAGACTAAAAAAATTTATTGGCACACGTAACAACTATGGCGACTCAGTTAGAATCATCTCTTCAAGTTTCAGATCTTATTTTACAAGCAAGCCCTGTCGTACAACTGGTGATGCTTTCTCTCCTGTTAGCCTCAATATATAGCTGGTATCTGATTGCCAAGCTCTATATGAGTTATAAAAAAGCCCAGGCCGATGATGAACATTTCCAGAAAATCTTCTGGTCTGGCGCTGAGCTGAATACTCTGTATAACAATGCACAACTCAATTCTAAACGTACCGGCCTTGAAGATATTTTCTATCAGGGTCTGGGCGAGTTCCTGAAATTAAAAAAACGCCATGCGCCAACTGCCCAGTCGATTGAAGGAACTGAGCGTATTCTGCGTGTCGGTTTAAGCCGTGATCAAGGTCATCTGGAACAAGGTCTGGGTGCATTAGCAAGTATTGGCTCGGTTGCGCCTTATGTCGGTCTGTTTGGTACGGTCTGGGGCATTATGAATGCCTTTATTGGTCTGGCAGATGTTGATCAGGTGACACTGGCGACGGTCGCACCCGGTATTGCAGAAGCACTAATTGCAACGGCGATTGGTCTGTTCGCAGCCATTCCAGCAGTATTGGCTTTCAACCATTTTACGGCCAAAGGTGAAACAGTCTATTCTGACCGTGCGCTGTTTGCCGAAGAAATGGTGGCGCTATTGCAACGTCAGTCTGTGGGCGTAACTCAGGACAAAGACTAATGGCGATTCAAGGTTCAGGACGCTTTCAGCGTATTAAAAAGCCACTGAAAAGTGACATGAATGTGGTGCCGTATATCGATGTGATGCTGGTACTGCTGGTGATCTTTATGGTCACTGCCCCGATGATTACCAGCGGCATTAAGGTTGACTTGCCTCAGGCCAATGGTTTGCCAATCGAATCCAAGGATGCCCCGACCATTGTCACACTCAAAGAAGATGGTTCATATTATCTAGAATATAAAAATCAGGCGACTGGCCCGGTCACACTGGAAGAATTAACCCGTACTCTGGTTGATGCCCAAACCCAGGCGCAAAATGAAAACAAGGTGCTGAATGTCGTAATCAATGGCCACAATACTCGTCCTTATGGCGATGTCATGGCCTTGATGTCCAGCCTGCAGGATGCTGGCCTTTCTCAAGTCGGTTTACTGACCAAGCCATTAGAATAAAGTATGAAAGACTATAAAAAGCCACCATTTCAGAAAAAAGCCATCGCACTTGGATTCACCTTAGGCATCCATGCAGTGGCTTTGGTGGGCTTACTTTATCTGGGCATGAGTAACCCCCCTGAACCGCCAAAACAGATCAAAACCGTTCTGATCAAGCCAGAAGACCTTAAACCGGTGACTCGCGAAGAAACCGAATTTGAGGAAACTGCACATGAAAATGTCGCAGAAGAAATCACTCAAACGGCAGAACCCAGTATAGAACCTGCTCCTGTCATTCCGACAGCAGCCCCTGCTGTACCTGTGACTCCACCTGCACCAAAAGCCGATACACAAAAAGTCCAGCAGGAACTAAAAGCGGCAGAGGCAGCACAAGCCCAGGCTGCGCAGCAAGCAGCTGAAGCAGCAAAACGTGCCGAAGCCGCTGAACAGGCGAAACAGGCTGCGGCCAAAGCCAAAGCGGATGCAGCGCAAAAATCAAAGGCGGAAGCCGAAGCTGCACGTCAAGCTGAACTGAATGCACAGCGCAAAGCCGATGCTGCACAAAAAGCCAAACTGGAAGCACAGAAAAAAGCTGACTTAGCTGCCAAGCAAAAAGCGGATGCTGCAACAAAAGCCAAAGCAGAGGCTGATGCCAAACGTAAGGCTGAAGCTGCTGCTAAAGCAAAGGCAGATGCGGCGGCAAAAGCCAATAATGATGCAGCGGCGAAACGTAAAGCAGATGCTGATGCGAAAGCTAAAGCGGATGCAGCAGCAAAAGCCAAAGCAGACGCGGCAGCCAAGGCTAAAAATGATGCAGCGGCGAAACGCAAAGCGGATGCTGATGCAAAAGCCAAAGCCGATGCGGCTGCTAAAGCTAAAGCCGACGCTGATGCCAAACGCAAGGCAGATGCAGACGCTAAGGCCAAAGCAGATGCCGACGCTAAAGCCAAAGCGAATGCCGAAGCAAAAGCCAGAGCTGATGCAGAGGCCAAAGCTTCAGCCGCTAAACAGGCTGCTGAAGAAGCTGCACAGAAAAAAGCGGAATCAAAACGGATTGCATCCACTGCGAAGCGCGATTTTGAAAACAAAATCAAACGCGCCTGGGATACACCGGTCGGATCATCAGGCCAGCGTGCCACTGCACGTGTAACCCTGAATGATAATGGCGGTGTGGTCTCGGTCATTGTGAATTCAAGTGATTCAGACATGAAAGCCAGTGTAGAAGCTGCAGTCCGTGCTGCTGCACCTTATCCAATGCCTTCCGATCCAGATGCACGCCATGAAGCACGAAGCTTTACCTCAACCTTTACTGCACAATAAAAACGGAGCCATCACATAAATAATGTTGTGATGGCTTTTATTTTTTAAGCTAAACTTCACTTCAAATTGATTGAATAATATTCACTTTTCACAGTGTCATAACAGTTTGGTCATAAATTCATGGTTTTATTCTATTAAATCCATGCGATGATGTAGCCCAAGCACCTATACAATAAATCCGTTGATTTGAGTAAATAACGAATGATGGAAAAGACTCGCAAACATCTACTCTGCCTCGCAATCATTAGCACTTTAAGCCCTGTATTGGCAACCCAGTCCTATGCCCAATTGCATCTGGAAATTACCAAGGCACCTGAGGCAGCACCTAAAATTGCCGTTGTACCTTTCAGCCAGGATCAGAGCATTTATCCTATTGTGGAAAATGACCTGAATCGTTCTGGCCGCTTTACCAGTGCTTCAAAAAACCTGCCTGCAACAGCGACATTGAATAATCCGAATGCAGAAGCTTGGGCATCGGCTGGTGTTCCCTATGTGGTCACCGGTTCATCCAAGGCCACAGCCGATGGTTCTTTTGAAATCCAGTATCAGCTCTATGATGTCGAAAAAAAACAATATCTATTAAATGAATTGCTGACTGTTCCAGCCTCACGCACCCGTCAGGCAGCGCATATGATCAGTGATGCCATCTATCAGGCATTGACCGGCATTCCAGGTGACTTTAGCGGACGTATTGCCTATGTGCTGCGTAATCCTGCTACGCCGGAACAGCGCTATACCTTGCAGATTGCCGATACCGATGGTGAACAGCCAAAGACCATTTTGACCTCACGTGATCCAATCCTTTCTCCAGCATGGACACCAGATGCCAAAAAAATCGCTTATGTGTCCTTTGAAACCAAACGCCCGGCGATTTATGTACAGGATCTGGCGACCGGACAACGTGAAAAACTGGCCAGCTTCCGCGGCTTGAATGGTGCGCCGAGCTTCTCTCCAGATGGCAAGAGCATGCTGTTTACTGCTTCTATGCACGGCAATCCGGAAATCTACCAGATGAATCTGGAAACGCGTCAGCTACAACGTATGACCAATGACAGTGCCATTGATACTGAAGCACGTTATTCACCAGATGGAAAATCTTTTATTTTCACTTCTGACCGTGGCGGTTCTCCACAAATTTACCGCCATGATCTTGAATCAAGTAGCAATAAACGCCTGACCTTCCGTGGTGCATTCAACGCGCGCGGCACGCTGAGCGCAGATGGTAAAAAACTTGCATTAGTTCATCGTCCAAGCGGCAGTAACTATCGAGTTGCGGTTCAGGACATGACCTCCGGTGTGAACAATATTCTGACGCCAACGACGCTGGACGAATCGCCGAGCTTCTCACCAAATGGCCAGATGGTGGTCTATGCCACCCGTGAAGGTGCACGCGGACTCTTGTCGATCATGTCGCTGGATGGCCGCTTCCGTATGAATTTACCAAGTGAAACGGGTGAAGTCCGTGAACCGGCTTGGGCGCCAAAATAAGATTTTTATATTGATAAACCCTTTACCCCATAATCAAACTTCATGGAGATGAAGATGAACAAAGTAAAATTATTTGCCTTGCCACTTTTAGCAGCAGCTGTTGTCATGACAGGTTGTGCGAGCCGTAAGCCTGCCGCTGAAGTTCAAACGGGCGGTTTAGATACGACCGGTACAACAACTGTGAATACTCAAGGTCTGAGTGAAGATGCAGCACTGAATGCACAAAACATGGCAGGTGCTTCTGCAAAAGGTGTTACTGCAGAAAATAAAGCATTCTTGGCAAAACGCGTGGTGCATTTTGACTATGACAGTACTGAACTCAGCAATGAAGATCTAAATACGCTGCAAGCCCATGCGCAATTCCTAATGGCCAATGCCAATTCACGTGTAGCACTCACCGGCCATACCGATGAACGCGGTACCCGTGAATACAACATGGCACTTGGCGAGCGTCGTGCCAAAGCAGTAGAAAGCTTCTTGGTGACGACTGGTGTTAATCCTGGTCAACTAGAAGCAGTTAGCTATGGCAAGGAAATGCCAATCAATGCGGGCCATGACGAAAATGCCTGGAAAGAAAACCGCCGTGTAGAAATTAATTATGAAGCGGTACCACCATTGTTGAAATAATTTTCATTCATGATGGTTTCATCAAATAAAAAGCACTCAATCATGAGTGCTTTTTATTTGCTTCAATGAAAGAATCGGTCTACTTGGGAAGCTGATCTTGTTCAGCCGGATGCATCGATTCGATCAGGTCATGTTTATTGAATTGTTTGTACTCTGGTTTTGCTTCATAATCCCGCCAGGCTTCTTTCATCTTGTCTTCAGAGATATCATCTAAAGTAATGCCTTCGCTTGGCGTTGGAGTCGCATCAAACTTCAATGTTGTCATATCTGTGCTCCTATTCTCAATTTTCCTTTGTCTTCAACATAGCACTTTCCGCAGGAGTTGCAAGGGCAAAATCGATACAAATAATCCAGTTTAATTTTTCTTTTAGTACGTTCTCATCTAAAATATAGCCGCATATCGTTTTGATCATTTTTTCCCGATTTAAGTTTTGGAGTTTCCCCTATGTCATACCGCACTTTATCCCAGTTTTTACAACAACAAAGCGGGAATCTCACACCTGAACTTGCACAAGTTATTGAAACGATTGCAAACACTTGCAAAGACATTGATCAATTACTGCAAAAAGGTGCTTTAGCGGGTGTATTGGGAAGTGCACAGCATGAAAACGTTCAAGGCGAAGAGCAAAAGAAGCTGGATGTCATTTCTAATGACTATTTGATTGATGCCTTGCAGCAACATCCAAATGTGGGTGGTTTGGCCTCAGAAGAACTGGATGAATTCACCCCTGCACAAGAAAATGGTCAATTTCTGGTATTGTTCGATCCATTAGACGGTTCAAGCAATATCGACATCAATATGTGTGTTGGTACCATTTTTTCGATTCTTCCTGCAAAAAATGCCGTGACTCAGGCAGAAGACTTTATGCAAGCCGGTGTTCATCAGGTAGCTGCAGGTTATGTGCTTTATGGTCCATCGACCATGTTGGCATTGACCGTCGGCGCAGGCGTAGTGTTCTTTACCTATGACCCTGAGACTCAAGAATTCCTACTGACTTCTGAAGCAATTCAGGTAGCTGCAGATACTAAAGAATATGCGATCAATGCGTCGAATCAACGTCATTGGGAAGCACCAGTACAGCGTTATATCGATGAATTGTTAGCAGGCAAAACCGGTCCTCGTGAAAAAGACTTCAATATGCGTTGGGTTGCTTGTATGGTGGGCGACATTCACCGTATTCTTTGCCGTAGCGGTATCTTCATGTATCCATATGACCTTAAAGATCCGGCTAAAGCTGGCCGTCTGCGTTTAATGTATGAAGCTAACCCAATGAGCATGCTCATGGAACAGGCTGACGGTGCATCAACTACAGGTCGTGTGCGTATTCTTGAGATCGAACCGACAGATCTACATCAACGTGTGCCAGTGATCATTGGTTCTAAAAACGAAGTTGATCTTGTGACCAGCTACCACAACTAATTTTTATAGCGGTAGTCGATATTGAATCGGCTGCCGTGGATTATATCTCCCATGCCAACTTTTTTTCTTGATTCAAAAGACAATCCAAAGATTAAACACTTACGTGGTTTAATCGAACAAAATACTTATCGTAAAAAACAAGGTCAAACGGTTTTAGAAGGCACGCATCTGTCTCTTGCCTGGCTACATGAAAACCGTAAAATTGATTCGATTTTCACCACTGAACATGCACTTTCACATCCTGATTTCGAGAAAATTCTTGCAAAATACACAGGTATGGTCTTTGTTCTGAGCGAGTCTTTATACAAAGATTTAAGCACCTTAGGAACATCTTTAGCCTGTTTAACTGTGGTCACTCTACCGACAGCAAATTATGCATTGGATTTTAAAGCAGACACTTTGATTTTGGAAAATGTACAGGATCCGGGTAATGTAGGCACCCTGCTTCGCTCTGCTGCTGCTGCCGGTATTGAACAGATTGTATGTACCAAAGGGTCTGCATCGCTCTGGTCTCCACGCGTATTACGTGCCGGTATGGGTGCACATTTCACGCTGCAAACCTTTGAAAATATTGCGCTTGAACAAATTCTTGAGCAATTTCAAATCCCTGTCTATGTAACCAGCTCACACCGTGCTGAAAGCCTGTATTCAAAAGACTTACGTAAACCTTGCGTGTGGATTCTGGGTAATGAAGGCCAAGGCGTGTCTGATTATGCGATGCAACATGCTGAAGCCGTTAGCATTCCGCAACCTGGAGGTCAGGAATCACTGAATGTCGCAATTGCCGGTTCGATCTGTTTCTTTGAAATGGTACGTCAACGTATCTAATTAGGGATTTAGGTTACAGTGTTTTAATACGGCCCTGCCCGTGTATAAAATAGATTAAACTACAAAAATAATAAACTTAATTGTCAACCAAACCAGGATTCCCAACGTTATATGATTATGAACTTGGGAATAATGGTGGGTGTCCAATGACAGGATTTTCCATCTCTATGGATTTAGCACCAAAACAGTTGCAAACACACGATGTAAGTATTCTGAAGAGTACGGCTGAAGCACGTCTGAAGAATTTTATGCAGGATGTGACTGGGCGTGCCTTGGTGATGATGGAAAGTGCGACTCAAGGTCATCATGGTATTGCTATGGATCTGGTTCAGGAAGCTTTCATTTCCTTACACAAATCCTATGCAGAAAAAAGCACTGAAGAATGGTATCCCCTGTTTTATACCATTCTCAACAACAAGTTACAGGACTGGCGTCGTAAAGAGTCACGGCGTGGTCAAATGTTTTCATTTTTCAAAAAAGTCAGTCTCGATGATGACGAAATTGAATTTGATGATGTCGTCGATGAATCAACACCAACGCCGCTGGACTTTCTCGATCAGGCAGTCACTGCTGAAGAAATCCAGGAAGCGATTGCAAAATTGCCTGTGCGTCAGCAGCAGGCATTTATGCTCAGAGCCTGGGAAGGATTTGATACGCATACCACCGCACAAATTATGAACTGCACAGAAGGCAGTGTAAAAACCCATTATCACCGTGCTATCCAAGGCTTACGTGCCTCTTTAGCACATTTAAATCCATATCTGGGAGGGTCATCCGAATGAATCAAGATGATTTCTTAAAACAAGTAACTTCCAAACTTGATGGACTGGCACAACAACATAAAGACAAACCTGTTGTCATGCACCATGTTCTTGAAGAAATTCAGGATTCAAAACACTCACGCTTTGCATTTCTAAAAATGTCAGGTTTTGCTTTGGCAGCTGCGATTGCAGGCGTTGTGGTATTACCGAATCTTTCGGACCATAACGAACCGCAAACTCAAATGGTGTCAGTCCCAAAACTGTCTCCGCAAATGCTTGAAGATTTAGAAATGTTAATGGTTTTAGGTGAGGACAAAGTTCCACATGGCAGCTAAAAAATTGGTGATTGCTTTTTGTGCATTCAGTTTTCTGCAAACCAGCTTTGCAGGATTTGAACGTTTTTGGCTATTTTCCAAAGATGCGAATACCCAAGTAACTGATACTTGGGATAGTCTTTCTGATTCTGAACAATTGGCACTGATTAAACGTTACCAATCTCTAAAAGAAATCCCCGAACAACAACGTGTTAGCTTACAGCAGCGTATGGACTGGTTTACTCAACTCCCTAATGCGGAAAAACAAAGAATGCGTGAGACTTGGCAAATGATGAGCAGTCAGGAACGCAAAGAACTGGGCGCACGTATGCAAAAAGCGTCTCCTGAGCAACGCCTTGCCATTCGCGAAGAATACATTCTCAAATATCAGCAAGTGACTCAGCAGCCTAACTCGCATTAAAAATTTAATATAAAAAAGCCTCCATATGGAGGCTTTTTTGATGTTTCAATCATATTTTATTTTCTTAAGCGTCGATAACCTGCAAGCCCTAATAATCCTAGTAGCCCCCACATTCCAATTGCCCCACCACCACTTGAGGACGTATTCGTATTTTTAACTGTATTACGTAACAAGATTGTCGCTTTTTCTGACATTTTTTCATCAGCATCAAAAATCGCATAATCCATGCTGTAATTTGCCTGGCTTAAATTATTTTTTACACTAAATGTCAGCTGTCCACCATAACAGGTCTGATTTTGGTAGGTATCAGGACAGGCTCCTTGTCGCTCTGCCTTCAGTGAAACTCCCGCAGGCAGCTTAACAATATGAATCGGGATCTCTTTTCCATCTTTATCTTGATAAAAAGCCGACTTTCCTGATGGTAGAGGCCCATCCCCATCATCACTATCATTTTCAAGCGGATTTACCATCACTGTAAGATTATTCTCTGGACTAAGCCGATATTCATCATCTTTTGCAATTGGTGCAATGTTGTTAAAAGCTGCTCTTAAGAGGCCAGCACTGCTTACACCTGTAGCCTGGTCTTTAAGTGTATAACTACAGAACTCCATATCAACCGAACTGGTCTGCTTACCATCAGTGCGATACATCATGATCCGGTTTAAATCAGGTTTCCACTCACATTTAAGATTTGGATCATTGGGATTTCCTTCCACAGTGGTCGAATTACCAGTACCAATTAACTTACCAACACCTAAAGTTTTTACACTGACCTCATAATTTTCTGAATTTAAGGCTTTAATTTGAATCTTATCATTGGTTAGAGTTTCTTGAGGCATAGCCAAGATAAAAGGATTAATATAGATTGCACGATATTTCTGATATTGCTTGGTATATTTAAGCAAATCCTGATAACTTTTCAATTCTTCCTTTAAACCAGGAAGCTCATTTTCTGGAGTATTTTTATCAGCAATGATTTCTTCGAGATCATCTATATTCTCCTGATAAAAGTCATTGAGTTCTACCAAACTCTTATTTTGCAAGTCCGTAATATCGGCTGCAGTCAAACGTCGGATTTCAACTGAGCCGATCTCGCAAGTATTTTTTGCACTTGGATCAAATGTTAATGTGGATCCAATCACACGATCAATACCACGCTGGTCTTGTTCAATACAGCCACTCACTCCGATATCTACCAAATCCGTTGCGGTCTGATTATCACGCGGGTAATATAGCCCTAAATAGCGATTATCAATAGCAGGCTCAATATAATTTGTTAATAAACTGCTGATTATATTGTTAGAGACATCAAGATTATTTGAAGTAGTATCTTCGTCTAATTCTGGCAATACGCAACGTGATGGCCCAGTCGTTTGAATTGCATTTCGAATTGTAGAAAATTCAACACGTTGTGCCTTGGTCGGATTCCCCTGATTTAAGGCATATTCACAAGACAGGCCTTGGTTAAAGGCTAAAACATTGAAATTAAAATATCTAAAACCGGTATTGTCATAAAATAAAGTAGATTGGGCTGTATTTTCAACAATAGTATTACTTAATGCAGTTAAACTGGAGAATTTACTGAGGGGACGATTAACTTCATTCGTCATACGCACAATATGTCCTGTGGTACTTGCAGTATTCTTCGCAATAGTAGAGTTAACAATTTCTACTGTGGCATAGCCACAAAAATCAATAATACTGTTAGTAGTGTCTGAACCGTTTTTAACAATACTACTGGAATTAATTTTCACATTGGTTTGAGTTGTCCCTAAATTTCCCTGACAGTCCATCGCCAAAACACTACCATATGAACTCGCCTGATTTTTTTGAATCAAAGAATCCTGAATGACAATATTCCTTTCCGTATTCATTGCTACACTATAAATCGCCCCACCTTCTGCAGCTGCTCGGGAATTTACTATTTCACTGGTATTAATACTTAAAGGCCCAGCTACATAAAAAGTACCGCCATTACCTTTATCCAAGGTATTTATTGCTGCATAACCATCCTTTAAGATCAGATGATGAATTTCCAGACTGGATTGGCTGGCCATACTATTAAATAATCTGGTTTTCCCCTGGCCTGAAATAGTACTTTTTAAAGCCTCCCGGGTTGGATATAACAGCGTAATCGGACTACGACTAGCATAGTTAAGCGGAGTTTTCCCATAAATTTTGAGCGCTGACTCTACGATCAGCTCTTTATCTAATTTGTACTCGCCTGCTTCAAGCTGAATCACATCTGCAGCTGAACCATCCAATCGAAGCGTACGTCCTACATTACATCCGCCATAAGATTTATCCAGTTTTGCAGTTTTAATGGCTTCTCGCAAAGAACAGGCATTATTATTCTCGCCATCTTCATCAGCAAAAGTAGTTACATATATCGTTTTATCTTCGGCTGCCATCAAACTCATGGCAGATAAAATCATGGCCGCAAGCAGTCCTTTTTTATAATTTTTCATGATTTTTCCTTAATCTTTTAATCCACGGCGTAAACCTATTAATCCGAGTAAAATCAGTAGCCCACCACCACCCCATGAGCCGCCTGAAGTTTTGACTGCTTTGTCTTCCATTTCATTTTTTGGCTCCTGAACAATTTGAGTAGTAATAGTCAAATAAGGTTTACTTTTATTAAACCGTGTCGATGAGGTCACCACTTGTAGTTCGAAAATATCTGCTCCATGCCAGGTAGAATCCGGGGTATAAACGACATTGCCATGAATATCGATGATTGTTTTACCCTTGGAAGCTGTTTTGGTTTGTACCACTTTCAAACAGCCATCTTGCCAAGGCTCCCCCGTCGGATTCTGACCAACAATGGCATTACACTGTTCTTTTGGAATTAAATCACTATCTCCCAGATAAGATTCAATTGAAAACTTGGCAATTTCACCCTTTAACAGATCTTGTCCCACCAGACTGCCTGAGATTGGTATCGTGATTTCAACAGCACCACGATCACAAAACAGATTATCCATCAAACGGTTGATCCCGCGCTGATCTGCCGCTTCACATGCTACCGTTGGATTTGCTAAACTCAATCCTGTGCCTCTATTCACAATCGGTGATTCACTCACAAGGATATAGTTCAACAAAATTCGTGGGCGCATATAACCGAGAAATTGTCCTTTAGGAACGCTATATGGACAAAGTATGGCATTATTATTTTCTTGTAGGGTCTGACAAATACCTTCACTTTTATCTGAGGATTCAGCAAAAAGTCGTGTACCATTCCAGAACTGGTTCGGCGCGACGGCATCCCCTACACCACACGAGGCTGTCAGCAGATTATTTTGCGACACAGACTTATCACCAGTGATAATTTGGCAATCCTGTGTACCATTTCTTAAAATAATACTATTCGCTACATAAGCTCTTCCATACGGTGCATGGATATTTAAAGCAGTATTTTCATTGTCAACTATGGTGAGATTATTCAATCCCATCCCGTCCAGGACATTAATAAATACACCCTTATTTTTTAGTATCGTACTACTTAATACCTCCCCACTAATACCTTGATCTTTACTGGAGTCAGCAAACTGTCCCGCGCTATAAATATTGGTCGCGGAATTATCCAGTGTCTGATTATTTTTAAGTACACTTTGATAAATGAGGAAAGCAGGTAGCTCGCTATACAGGATCCCGCCTCGTTGGGCTTTATTATTTTCGATCAGACTATTTTTAATTTGTGCACGGCTTGTTAAGTTCTGACCAAACTTGCCAGCATTATAAATTGCCCCACCCAAGTTGGCAGCAGCATTAAATAGACGGTTATATTCTAGAATTAGCTGACCTTTATTATAAATTAGGCCACCTTGTTCAGCACAACTGGTTTTACCACAGCCTTCAAGATCCAGTTCTTTCAAATTTAACTGAACCAATGTATCTGTACTGTTGATCCGGAAAAGGTTATCAGTACCTTTCATTTGAATATGAGCATTATGCAAGCCTAATGCTTTTTCATCCGTACTGAATTCGCCATCACTTTCTGCGACCGCACGGATGGTAAGAGATTTTTTAATCGCGATATGCTGGTTCAACACATAGGTATTTTTTTCTTTTAAAATAATGGTACTGGATGAGTTCTCCCCACCACACCCCATAAAACCTGATTTAGCTAAGCCACGGTTAACATACTCAACAGCTTCTCGAAGTGAACAGTCCTTGTCATCTTTTTCAATATCTTCTGTAGTGGTTACAATAATATCTGCACTATACGACTGCCCCGCTATACATAGCAAAGCTATGCCTATGCTCTTCTTGAGCATAACCTTCTCCTTAATTTTTATTTCTTTCTTTTTCTTCTAAAGTTGCAGAATCCTTGCAACAGCGAATTATTTTGCCTTACTGTGTCATAGACTGAGTAATTACTCAAGAATTTTTATGATTTACCGATATTCGTCAATCAAGGCATATATCTGCCGCAAATTAGCATTGCTAACTTTTAACTTTTCCCCTTTAAGTAGTTGAATAATCTGCTCTAATCTTTGAAGCAGCACTGAAGTTTGATGTGGCCCATGGCTGAGTAAATAGTCAAAGATTTGAGGGTCTAAATGGATCCCACGACGAGCGAGTACCGAGGAAACCAGCGCATAGCGATCAGCATACAAACTGCCACTCGGAACACGGGTACTGACCGCCTGCGTGAGACGGGATTGTAAATCTGGCAATTCGAGTTTGAGTTCGATAGGTGCAAAACGTGACGAAAACACCAACTGCCCACCACCTTCATTATTATAATTAATCAAGTGAAATACTGCGCGTTGCCAATGGGGTACGCCACTAATCGCTTCGATATCATCAAGTGCTACCAGATCAAAACGATCTAGAGAAGTAATCGCCTCAGTCGGTGCATCTAAAAGCTCAAGCAAAGATACCTGAATTGCAGATTTACCTACTTCCAGATAAGAGTCACAGATGGCAGACAACAAATGACTTTTACCTGTACCGGCTCCCCCATAGACATAAAATTGGTTGATCAGGCCTGCATGTAATTGACGGACAGCATCAATGACATGCCCCCAACCCGGCCCTGAAAAATCACTGATTCGGGCATCGAGCTGAGGTTCTATATCTAACTGCAATTGACGCATATGATTTTGTGGCCTTATGAGTCTTTACGATGTGGATCGTGAATTTTACTTGAGTTCTCCTCTGCTTGCAGCGGTTTTTTCTGTGGCTTTTTCATTTCAATATCAACATCTAAGTCTGCTGTTTCAATATTGATTGAACCGGTAGAGGCATCTTGTATGATAACAGCCCGATCACCATAAAATGGCGTATGTTCATAATACTCACGGATATGCCGCAGCAGTACCACAATCACGGCTGCCACCGGTAAGGCAATCAGCATGCCCAAGAAACCGGCCAGTTGTGCACCTGCCAGAACTGCAAACACTACAGCTACAGGAGAAAGACCGATTTTATCACCTAGCAAGAACGGTTGCAGAATATAGCCTTCGACGGCCTGACCCACCATGAATACAATCCCCACCAGTACCAGCTGCCACCAGTCGATTCCAAATTGGAAAAAGGTTGCAATGACTGCGGCAATAATTCCAACCGCAAAACCAAGATACGGAATGATACTGCACAATCCGGCAATCATCCCGATGATCAAGCCAATCTCCAGGCCAATCAGTTGCAGTCCCACTGCATAAACCACGCCCAACAGAACCATGACCAGGAACTGACCTTTGACAAAGGCACCTAAGACACTATGACATTCACTCACAATATTTAAGGTTGTTTTTTCATAAGGACGGGGAATCAGGCGGCGTAAGCTGTCCAGCATACGATCCCAATCCAGCAAGAAATAAAAGGCAATAATCGGAATCAGGACAATCGTGCCACCAATCTGGATAAAGTTCAGACCAGATTGTGCCAGTTTCAGCAGCATTGCCTGAATACTGTCAGCACTATAATTGGTCTGGACATAGTCCATTACTACTGAGGAAATCTGGTCAGTATCGATCTCCATCGGAACCAGATTAAAGCTATCAGAAAGCCAAGGTAGGAACGTGTAATTGATCCAGTGAATCCCGGCCGGAATGCTATCACGCGCATACATCAGCTGCTGCCAGACTAGTGGCACCAGATACCACATCACCAATGTAACCACGATCCCAATCCCGATAAATACGATACTGATCGAGAGCCATCGAGCCAGCCCAATGCGGTGCAAAACATTAACCAAGGGGCTAAATAAATAAGCAATTAGAAAAGCTGCAACAAAAGGAACTACAACTGGTTTAAGCAGATATAAAACCCAAAGTATCAATGCTATACCAGCAAGTATAAGAATGCGCCGTAAAGTACGATCGACCATAGAATCTTGCCTTTTCTCTATTAATCATTCTAAAAATTAAAATATTTTAATAAAGATAGCATTTTAGGCCACAAATACCATAAGAGTTTTACATATTCAGGTTATAATCGCACCCGCGAATGCGGAGACTTCATTATGAGCAACTCAACTTCTACCCCAAACACTGGTTTAAGCTACAAAGATGCAGGTGTCGACATTGAGGCGGGCGACGCGTTAGTCGATCGTATCAAATCTGTCGCTAAGCGTACCTCACGTCCCGAAGTTATGGGCGGTCTAGGTGGCTTTGGTGCACTTTGTAAAATTCCTAAAGGTTATGAAGAACCTGTTCTCGTATCTGGCACAGATGGTGTTGGTACAAAATTACGTCTGGCACTGAATTTGAACCGTCATGACACAATTGGTCAAGACCTGGTTGCAATGTGCGTGAATGACCTTCTTGTCTGTGGTGCTGAGCCACTGTTCTTCCTTGATTATTATGCAACTGGTCACTTAAATGTTGATGTTGCTGCAAATGTAGTCACTGGTATTGGCGCTGGTTGTGAACTTGCTGGCTGTGCATTAGTTGGCGGTGAAACTGCTGAAATGCCAGGCATGTATGAAGGCGAAGATTACGATCTTGCAGGTTTCTGTGTCGGTGTTGTTGAGCAAAGCAAAATTATTGATGGCTCTAAAGTCAAAGCGGGTGACGTTTTAATTGGTGTAGCTTCTTCAGGTGCGCACTCAAACGGCTACTCACTGCTTCGTAAAATTTTAGACGTGAAAAACGTTGATCTAAATCAAATCGTGGATGGTCGCCCACTTGCAGATGCTGCAATGGAACCAACACGCATTTATGTGAAACCAATTCTTGAACTGTTAAAACACGTTGATGTGCATGCGATGGCACACATCACTGGTGGTGGTTTACCAGGCAACTTACCTCGCGTACTTCCAAACGGTGCTCAAGCGTTGGTAAATGAATCTTCTTGGGAATGGCCTGAGCTATTCAAGCTTCTACAACGTGAAGGCGGCGTAGAACAGTTTGAAATGTACCGTACTTTCAACTGTGGCGTCGGCATGGTGCTGGTTGTTGATGCAGCTGATGCAGACAAAACTGTTGAACTACTTAACCAGCTTGGCGAAAATGCATGGGCGATGGGTCAGATTCAAGACAATGCTGAATCAGTTGCAGGTGCAGACGAAAAAATTCGTGTGATCTTTGCGTAATTTCGCATGATTAAAATTGCTGTACTTGTTTCAGGTAGTGGATCAAATCTGCAAGCCTTGATTGATGCCAATCTTTCAGGGCAAATTGTGGGCGTAATTTCCAATAAACCTGAAGCCTTTGCTTTAACGCGTGCACAACAGGCAGACATTCAGACTGCAGTTATTGAACACAAGCAATATCCGAATCGTGAAGCTTTTGATGATGTCATGCATCAACAGCTTTCGGACTGGGATGTAGATCTGGTGGTACTTGCCGGCTTTATGCGAATTTTAAGTGAAAAGTTTGTGAAAGCCTGGGAAGGGAAAATGTTGAACATTCATCCTTCCCTATTGCCTCATTATAAAGGCATGCATACGCATCAACGTGTACTCAATACCGGTGATGTTCTGCATGGCTGTACAGTGCATTATGTTACGGCTGAGCTGGATGCAGGGCAAGCGCTTGCTCAAGGTGTTCTCAAGGTTTCTCACCACGATACGGTAGAAAGCTTGGCAACACGTGTGCATACCCTCGAACATGTGATCTATCCACAAGTTGTAGAATGGATTTGTAGCGGAACGATTCAACATACTGAAGATGGTGTGCTGTATCGAAATGAGAAAATGCAAGCGCCTGTTCAATTCTGCAAGTTTTAAAAAAGTTTAGAAATAAAAAACGCATCCTCGGATGCGTTTTTTTATTTCCAATACATTCGATGACTCAGGCAGACTGTTGCTGAATCAATTGCTTTACCAAGCTCGCGACTTGATCAGGTTGTTCCAATGGGAACATATGCCCGCCATCGACTACGGTAAAAGGAATACCAAACTTCTTTTGCACTTGCTGCGGGAACTTGCGGGCCAGAAATGGACCTTTCTCGGCAACGACCAGATGCACAGGAATTTTTGGTTTTACCTGAAGCAACCACCATAGCGACGGATTGGTTCTAAAGACTGCGACCTCATCCCTTTTAGGGATAGTGAGTTCTACTCCACCCCGGATAGGATCCTCCTGCAAGGCATGGTCAATATAAGCCTGGAAACAATCTGCATCAAAATCCTGATAAAAACCTTTAGGGCGCAACAATTCCGCTGCCTGTTCACGTGAATCCCAATAGTCACGACGGCGTTTGGACAGACCGGCCGGAGACATTTTATCCAAAGCTTTTAAGCGCAAAGTCTTGGCAATATGCAAGGCAAAGGCTTCTTTGCCCATAATCATCGGCGGGTCCAGCATGATCATTTGTGAAAATAGTTCCGGACGCTGCAAAGCCGCTTGCAGAGTTAACACGGACCCCAAAGAATGCCCCAGACCAATGACAGGTCGCCCATGTGACTGGCGCACAATACTGTCAATCACTTGCTGGGTCAGGCTTTTCCAGTGGTTATCAACCGGATAACGTTTATCCGGCCCCAAAAGCGGCACATAGATAATATCGTAATGATCTTGCAATCCATCAAACAGCTTTTGATAGACTTTGGATGGCACGCCATTGGCGTGCGCGAAATGAATCAATGGTTTCATTGCAGTGTCGTGCTATTTTCTGACTGAAGCTTCTGTGCAACCGAAGAAGCAATTCCATCCCCAATCGATGAACCCATACGACCCAAGACTGATTCAAATGGACTATATTCAATGGTGTAATTCAACGCTTTTTCAGTTTTCAGTTCACGTTTCAAAGTATTTAAGCTACCGATACGATCCGCAATTCCTAATTTCACCGCCTGATCACCGGTCCAGAACAAACCAGAGAAAATGGCAGGATCATTAGATTTCAATTTATTACCACGCCCCTGTTTCACTGCATTAATAAAGTGACCATGCACATTATCTAGCACACCCTGTACATGGGCTTTTTGTGCAGGATCAACAGGCTGAGTCATAGACAACAGAGCTTTATTTTCACCTGAAGTCATGGTGCGATCTTCAACGCCTAACTTTTGCAATAGATTAGTCACACCATAATTCGGCATGATTACCCCAATTGAACCAACCAGACTCGATGGATTGACAATAATTTCATCCGCGGCTGAAGCAATATAATAAGCACCTGAAGCCCCCGTATCGCCAATCACGGCATACAGTTTTTTCCCAGGATGCTGTTTTTTCAGATACTGAATTTCCTGCCAGATCTCATCCGACTGTACCGGTGAACCGCCAGGTGAGTTGATATTTAGTACCACTGCTTTGCTTTGTTTATTTTCAAAGGCTTTTTTCAATGATTTGATGGTATTGCTACTGTTGACACTCTGCTTGTCGGCTGCAATCGTACCCACAATATCCACGACTGCAATATGAGAACCCGCACCAGCACTAGCATCCGAAGAAACTGAACTACAGCTTTTGCCTAACGCCAGAATCACCACAAGCAGATAAGCAAAAGTCAGAAATTTAAAGAAAATCCCCCAACGGCGCGCACGGCGCTGTTCTTCAACAGAAGCTAAAACTGCTTTTTCCAGCAGTTTCCATTCCGGACCAGTCGGTTGAACTGGCTGTTGCGTATTTTGTATTTGATTTTCAGGTTTTGGTGGCCAATCGGACATAAATAATCCAATAAATTGATTTATATTGAATCCATTATATACACTGAATCGGGTAATTCTGTCTAAACAAAACGTTTTCGCCTATAATAAATTTTGTTCTCTTTTTTTGTACTTAGACGAAATCAATGACGAAACAGGGCTCACGGAATTCAGCTTACGGATTACTCAAATACATTAGCCGCCAACCGCTTCCGGTTTCTCGCTGGATGGCCCGTATTCTGGCCTTTATTGTGAACAGTTTTAAAGTCACTAAAACTTCGGAAGTCATTCGTCTCAACCTTGAAATCAGTCTTTCAGAACTGTCTAATCAGGAACGTGAACAGATTAACCGTGCTGCGGTTCGCAATGAATTAATGTCATATTTCGAGTTCTTTACTATTTGGGGCTCAAGCAATCAGAAAAATCTTAAACGCGTTCATCGCGTTATTGGCGAAGATCTACTTCATGATGCCATTGCACAAAATAAAGGCCTCGTGTTAATCGTGCCGCATTTTGGTACCTGGGAAATTATGAATGCCTATATTGCCCAGTTCACCTCAATGACCATTATGTACAAACCTGTGAAAAATCAGGCTGCAGATCAATTTGTACGGGCCGCCCGTAGTCGTGAACAGGCGCATCTGGTGCCGACCGATGAATCTGGCGTCCGTCAGATTTTTAAAGCCTTAAAACAAGGTGGCACTACGGTCATCCTGCCGGATCATACCCCGAATATCGGTGGTGAATATATTCCATATTTCGGTGTGCCTTTGGCCACGAGTAATTTGAGTGCCAAACTGATTCAAAAGACCAAAGCGCGTGCCCTGTTTTTATATGCCTTGCGTAATACTGATGATGGATTTGATATCTTTATCGAAGCAGTTGATGAAAAAATTTATAATGGCAATGCTAATCAAGGCACGCAAGTCATTATCAATAGTATTGAAAATTTAATTCGTCGTCATCCGGAACATTATCACTGGAGTTATAAACGCTTTAATGCGCATCAAGACTTAGGAAATCTCTATAAACTTGAGCATGAACAAGCCCTGGACAAAGTAAATGCGTTGAAAACACAAGAACTACATGAAGTTTCGTCCATACTGGAATCAGTCACTTAAAGGCTGACGATACAACCACTGCCATTCATGTCGTTCGGCAGAAAGTACCAGTTTTAAGCCTTGTTGCTGAAAGTGCACACTCCCCTGTTCTGCCGTGGTCAATAATGGAATATTAAGAGCTTTTAACCGTTGCTGAGTCAATTGGCTTGGATGGCCATAGCGGTTAAATTTTCCAGCCGAGGCAATCGTCAATTTAGGCCGCAAAACTTCTAAAAATTGATAAGCTGAACTGTGCTGACTGCCATGATGGCCGAGTACCAGCACATCGACTTTAAGTTCCGGATAATCTTGAAGCAGCTGATATTCAGTTTCCCAACCCGCATCCCCCATCAGTAAAAAGTTTTGATACGGTCCGGCATTTTTAACTTGCAGATATATCACACAAGAGCGGTCGTTTTTATTGAAGTTTGGCGTATTTAACTGCTGCTGCCGAGGTGCCAGAATTTTAAAGTTAATCGTCTCAGACCATTGCCATTGCTGTCCTGCATAACAAAACTGAAAACTTGAAGAAGCAGCTGTTTCAGGCATCTGATTGGATGACACTTGTCGGATGTTTAGTTGATCTTTAATGCTGTGATATGCACCGCTATGGTCCTGATCCAGATGGGTCAAAATCAGTTGATCCAGTTCTCCAACACCTTGCACAGACAAAAATGGCATAATCACTTGCCGACCAATACTGAATTTTTCTTCATTATAATAACCGCCCATATCGATCATCATGCTCTTTTGCCCTTCCCGAATGAAGATGGCCTGTCCCTGCCCGACATCCAGAACAGACAGCTGAAATGCATGCTGATTAAGTTGAGGAATGTACAGTGGTAAACAGGCAAGTGCTGTCCAGCTTTTGGGCACTAAGCCACGCGGCAAAAAGACAATTAATAAGCCCAAAATACATAGAGCAATCATCCAGACATTCATGGCCACAGGAATCAGTTGCGGTGCAAACAGCCGATCAAGCAGATTCAAAAATGCCAGCAGTATATGAATAAAAATATCATTGAGCTGAAACAACAGACTCGAAAGTGGTTCAGAAATGAAAAATAATAAAGCCGCCAGAATATCTACGGGAACTATCAGCAGGCCAATCCACGGGATAGCCACCAGGTTGCTTAGCGGGGTAATCCAAGCCACCTGCTTAAAAAACAACATCATTAAGGGAAACAGGGCCAGAAAAATTTTCCACTGCGACTCCACTAAAACTTTCATTGCAAAATACAGCCGTTGTAATGCTGTTTGTATTGTTTGATGCGGTTGCTGCTGAATGGTTTGATAGATTCGCAGCAACACAAAACAGGCTCCATAAGACAGCCAGAATGCGGCCGACAAAATGCTAAAAGGATCAAAGAGCAACAATAAGGCAGCACTTAAAATCAGCAGTTTTAATGGCTGCACACTTTGCCTGAGCAGTAAGGTTAAAGTTACAATCACACAAATCAGTAAAGTGCGTAGCGCCGGAATCTCAAAACCGACGAAGGCACAATACAACAGTACACATAATAAAAAAGGCAGGCTCAAAAAATACTGCCTTGGCCATTTCAGATAAATCTGCGGTGCGTACCTTGAAATCAGATATTGCAACGCTCCACAAATAATAAAGGCAAAGATCAGCACATGCGGTCCGGAAATCGCCAGTAAATGGCTCATGCCAAAACGTTGGAATTGCTGCTCCGTCGCTTGATCCAATAGACTTTCATCACCGCTTAATAGAGCCAGTAACAAGCCTTTCTGCTGTACCGGCTGTCTGGCCACAAACTCTCTTAAGGCCAGTCGCTGTTGTTCTACCCAAAGCAAAAATCTCTGATTCAAATTTTGCTGCTGACGTAGATATTTAGCATGACCTAGTGCATAGAGTTGTTGCGGTTGCAATTCTTGGATATGTTTAATCCTAAACCCGGCCATGACATTTTGCTGCAATGCCCACTTTTCTGCATCAAAAGCACCCGGTGTCGCATAACTATGGTTAGGTCGAATCTGGCCTTGCAATAAATAATAATGTCCTAGTTTAAGAGTCTGCTGTTTAGTTTTATCATTTACCAAACTAGAGGTGACAGGATCTGAAACTGGCAGAAAACCCATCCATTTGACTGTAGTGCCATCAGGGTTAAGCACATGCAGGGCTTGCTGGATATTCTGATCGCCCAGTTTATTCAGCTCTTTGATATACACCACGATTTCTTTTTCAGAGACCTCGTGCTCTCGCTTGGATAAACGTTCAGTCAATTGCAGATTGGCATAAGCGTGGCCTAAAAACAGCCCTAAAAGTAGGCCGGACCCAGTGATCAACAAGCTTCGCAGCGGTGTATTCAAGATGAACTTTAATTTATGGCCACACAGATACCACAACAGCGCAACGATCAAAACTGCCGTCCCGCTCAGTTGAACAGACAGGAAATTTTTCCCCATACAGGCAAGGCCTAAAATCCAGCCAATACATAGCCACTGCAACATTGAATCTTATTCTATCTTGTTATTATTTTGCCCAATAATAAAGCCCACCGGAGTGAGCTTCAATCAAATGCGAATATTCTCGTTATTTATGGTTCAATCCAGAGACCATCCTGCATATGTAAAATCCGATCTGCTGCATGGGCTAGCTGTTCATCATGCGTCACAATCAGCATCGCCATATTGAACTCACGTTGCAATTCGGTCAGCAGTTCAAAAATCTTTGCTGCAGTCTTGCGGTCTAGATTTCCGGTCGGTTCATCGGCCATCATCAGTTTAGGTTTACCGACCACTGCACGCGCCAAAGCTACACGCTGACGCTCACCTCCGGATAATTCACCCGGCTTGTGAGTCAGACGATGCGAAAGACCAACACGTTCCAGCAAATATTCGGCCTGCTGTTTGGCTTCCTTAAACTTCATGTTGTCGCGTAACATCAGCGGCATGGCCACATTTTCCAGTGCCGTAAATTCTGGCAACAGGTGATGAAACTGATAAACAAAGCCCAAATGCTCATTCCGCACATAACCGCGTTCTGCTTCAGACAAGGTATCAAAACGGCGGCCATTCACCATGACCTGACCTGACGTCGGGCGATCCAATCCACCCAAAACATGTAATAAGGTACTTTTGCCTGAACCACTTGAACCTACAATCGAAACAAACTCACCTGCTTTTACCTGTAGCGACAAGCCGCGAATCACATCGACAGTGGCCTTGCCATCGGTAAAGGATTTGTGAATATTCTGGGCATCTAAAATCAGATTACTCATAACGCAAAGCCTCTGCCGGTTGAATTTTTGCTGCACGTAAAGCCGGATAAATTGTCGCGACAAAACTGAGTGCCAGTGACAAGCCTACAATCACCAAGACATCCTGCCAGCGCAGATACGAAGGTAAGTAGTTAATAAAATAGGCATCAAACATATTCAGGCCTAAAGTATTGTTGAGCCAGCCAATAAAGCTACTGATACTGGTTGCCGCAATAATCCCGAGGATGGCCCCTGCACAAGTTCCAATCACCCCAATCACGGTACCTTGCACCATAAAGATTTTGGTAATGGTGGCAGGTGAAGCCCCCAAAGTCCTTAAAATGGCAATGTCCGATTTTTTATCCGTCACCACCATCACCAGTGAAGACACAATATTAAATGCCGCGACTAGAACGATCAGGAATAAAAGCAGGCTGACCATGGCTTTTTCCATCTGAATCGCGCTGAACAGATTACCATGGGTATAAGTCCAGTCCGAAGCATAGAAATTCCCCGGCAAATCACGCACAATTTCCTGAGACACTTGTGGTGCCAGGAAAATATCATCCAGCTTCATACGCACACCCTGCGCACCATCCGGTAGACGCAGCAAGGTCGAGGCATCATTTAAAGCGATATAACCCATCATCGAGTCAACTTCAGCACCAATACTGAAGATTCCCACCACTTTAAAACGCTTGAAACGCGGGACGACACCAGCTGGTGATGGGGTGGCTTCTGGCAAAACCAGAGTAATATTGTCATTTAAACCCACACCCATGGCATCGGTCATTTGCTTGCCCAAAACAATACCAAATTCACCTTTTTTCAGGCTGTCGATACTGCCCTCAACCATATGGTTTTGTATAATTGAAACTTTTTTCTCATACTCGGGTTCAATCCCGCTGACCATAATGCCGGCGACCTGACCCTGTGCGGTCAGCATGCCTTGTAATTGAGTAAAAGGTGCGACTCCCTGAACATGCTCATGCCCTTCAATTTGCTTTGCAAGTTCTGGCCAATTTGTTAAAATTTGTGTTGAGGAAACAGTCGCTTGAGGTATCATTCCTAAGACACGATTCTTTAACTCTCGGTCAAAACCATTCATCACAGACAACACTGTAATGAGGACTGCCACACCGAGTGTGAGGCCGATCATTGAGACCAACGCGATAAAAGAAATGAAGTGGTTACTACGCCGTGCGCGAGTATATTTCAACCCTATATACAGCGAGATTGGTTTGAACATAACCATCTAGTCCGAGGTAATAAATTATGGAAAATGTACAGCATCCAAACGGATTTACGGAAAGACGCGTCATGTCTCGAATCGATGCTGCCTTACGAATTAATTATCAGATTATTTCCGATGATGTTGCCTTGAATGATCCTTACGATCCTAACTTCGTCTTGCCCCGCTATTTTCTACTACTTGCAGAACTAGATCAATTTGATCATGCGGTTAACTACGAATTAGAACAATTATCTGAAAAAGATCAACAAATTGCTCGAATCTTATCCTTATTTAATCAAAAGTTAAACCTTATTACCGGTTCTTTGTATGACGCAATTGTACAAAGCATGTTACCTGTACCAGAGCAAGTGAACTTTTCAGAAACCGGTTTTAGTTTCTTTAATGAGCGCCCTATCGCTGAAGGCACCTATCTGCACGTGACTTTGAGTCATCCGGAAAATTTCTTCCATATTGCAGCAACCGCTCAGGTGGCCTACAGTCGCGAAGAAGAAAATGGCAAATATCGGACTGGTGCATATTTTATTACCATGCATCCCCAAGACCGGGTCAAACTGGGTGAATGCGTCAAGGCTCACTTTGTTTAAATTACTGCTTTAGTCAGTGCTGCTGGGTGATGAAAGGCGAGCGTTATAGCTCGCTTTAATTTCTCTGGAAAAATATAACAACAAACCAGCCAGTAAGATAACGACGCCAAAGACTGCTCCACCCGATAATTTTTCATCATTCAGAATCACCCCGACAAATAAGGCCAGCATCGGCGTCAATACGGTGGTCAATGACAAAGTGGTCGCCTTGATTTTCTGCACCAGTTTAAAATAACAGAACATCGCAATCAGGGAAGCCATGATTACAGCATAACTGAGTCCAATCAGCGATTTAGCCTGCGGAATCTGGGTCGGTGCAAATTGCCAGATAAATAGCAACATGGTACAGGCCATGACCGCTGAAACAGCAATAGAACCGGCCGCTTGTGCCATAGGTTCGAGAGGTGCATTAACTTTTTTCACCCAGAACATCGAAACACAGTAAATAAAAACACTGAGCAACATCAGGCCTATGCCAATCGGCTGAATATGCTGATCTTTGCCACCGACACAGATAATGCCCAGACCCAGCAAGGCAATCGCCATACCACCCCACTGCGAAGGATAGAGCTTAAGCTGAAATACAAAACGGCCAATTAAACCGGTAATAATCGGCGCCAGTCCGAACATCAGGGCAATAACGCCTGAACTCAGATAATCCGTGGCCAGATAAGTGAAAATCTGTGAGCCGATAAAACTGCATGCGCCAGCCAGGTAACTGTGCATGGATAATTTATCTAAGGGAAAACGGGTTTTAAATAGCCACAACAAGGCAAATGCAAAAGGCAAAGCCAAAAAGAAACGCAATGCCAAAGCCCAGAGCGGATGCAAATCCGTCACACTCCAGACAATAGCTAGCGGTGTCGTCGCCCAGATAAAAACCAATAAAAGATAGGTGGCAATCATATTGGTTTGTGTGGGCATGCGAGTCACTCTGAATAAGGCTTAAAGCGCGGAAGTTTTACGTTTTTGTTTTTGGATGGTCTGATCGAGTGCGCTGGAAAATTCGCGTTTATCCCGTTCTGAAATCGGTGGCGGACCGCCCGTTTGCACGCCCGCTCCGCGTAAGCTGTCCATAAAATCGCGCAGATGTAAGCGCGCTTTGACATTGGCCGTAGTATAAATTTCACCACGGGGATGAATCGCAATTCCGCCTTTTTCAATCACTTCTGCCGCCAGGGGAATATCTTGGGTCATGACAATATCATGCTCTTTCATGCGCAGAATAATCTCTTTATCTGCAGCATCCGCCCCACTCATCACCTGAATTGAATTAATTCTGATCGAAGGAGTTATTCCGACTGGTTGGTTGGCAACAAAAGTGACTTCTAGCTGATAGCGATCCGAAGCACGAATAATCACATCTCGCAGAATACGGGGCAATGCATCGGCATCGACCCAAAGTTTGAATGGCAACACAGGGCTTCCCATTAAGGTATAAATCATGGTTATTCTAGCAAATTGCAGTGATCAGGTTGATGATTAAATCGCTCCATTTTCATTGCATCTGTCATCTGTATCTTAAAAAGTATGTGCCCGGTAAAACTGGCATGATTCACGCGAGAAAAAAAATTGACTTCATTTGACTGGCATTTTAATTTTAAAATTCATTCGATTGACTTGAAAAATCGCAATGACCCTCGATTAACTATAAATACATCATCCAAGATCAATTGTGCATATGAAAAATCAGAATAGCCCAGAGATCATCACCATTGATGATCAAAATTTCGGTAGTCATGTCGAACATTGGACCTTGCTCACCGACAACCCTGGCACAGATGTTCCACAGTGGTTAGGCAAAGCTCTTGATGAACCAATCATGCCGATGGGCCTTTGTACACAAGAATGTGATATGGATGCAGAGACTTGGCTGATTCAGGGACCGAGCAAAGCTGCGGTACAGTTGAGTCAAGTGATTGCCGTTGAAAACAACAAACCTCAAGCGGTAAAAACTGCATTTCCGTGCTTTGACAGTCCTTATCAGGTGAAAGCCACGATTGACCGGATTATTAGCTGTAAATCCAATACTCAGGCTGTATTGCGCTTGAATCTGGGTGCTAACAATATTATTTACGCTTTCGATAGCCTGTATAGCGTCAATCACCCGCATTATGAAAAAGACCAGTCCTATGTGGTGAATCTGAATGGCTGGGCCTATGAACTTGAAGCGGTCGCAGATCATGAGCATCTGGTGGTTGATGATCCGGCTTCGATCAAGCACCACCGTGCCTTGAATGATATTCTGGCTGCCAATAATGGTGTAGCGCCGGATAATTTGCAGGAACAGATTGATGCCTGGCAGCCGCAGTGCGAAGAAGATAAAGAACCTGTCACCGTAGATTTTTCTAAAATGGTGGCTTATCTATACGGCGAAACCATGGGTCAGGAAGATGAAGCCTGGTTCCAGGGCAATATTGTCGGTAAAACCACCATGCAATTTATGGGTCAGGACTATACCCTGTATGATGTCACCCTGATTCATGATGAAGACCAGCCTGCGACCTTGATCCGGATTGCAACGCGGAATGACCAGTACAAAAACTTCCAGATTGGTCAGTATATTCGTGGCAACTTGTGGATTCAGGCCAATATTTATAGAAAAGTGGCCTAAGTTCAAACATATACAGAAGATATTCATTTTGATGGGTATCTTCTTTTAATCCATCTATATCCTTATTTGTCATTTTAATTTTTGATTATTTTTTATACATATTTTCTGGCTTAATAATCTATTTAAAGTCATTAAAAACCAAGTTATCCACATTTTTAAATTCAAATGAATTCATTTTAAATATTTAAAATAACCTTAAAAACCTTGTAAAAATAAGCATTTGATTTCTCATATAAATAATCTGATGTCGTGCAAATCTGATATTTAAATAAAATGAAAATTTATGCTCTTTAATTAAAAATGTACTTTATTTAATCAATTTTTTATGATAAAAATACTCACAACAAATTAGTATTAACGATAAATAGATCGGACAATAAATATCTATGAAAATCGTGCAAGAAGAAACATTACAACAGGTCGAGCATCATCTTAGCTCCCGCTATAATATTGATATGATGTCCTGCCTTTTTTTCATGTTGGGGATGCTGATCTGCGGATTCATCCTGCATACTTTTATTTTCTAAAATTATTGTATTCATAAAAAACCCAGCCTGTGCTGGGTTTTTTCGTTTCAGGAATTAACCATTGCGTTTGGCAAAGTCATCCATAAAGTTCACCAATGCCTGCACGCCCTCTAAAGGCACGGCATTATAAATACTTGCGCGCATACCGCCCACTGAACGGTGACCGGCAAGATTCAATAAATGTTGTGTTTCGGCTTCTTTCAGGAACTGTTTCTCAAGATCAGCATTGGCCAAGGTAAATGGTACGTTCATGATCGAACGATTTGCTTTTGCAATCGGATTCGCATAGAAATCGCTTTGATCGATATAACCATAAAGCAGGTTAGCTTTTTCAAGGTTCACCTTGTGCATGGCATCTACACCGCCATTTTCCAGCAACCATTCAAACACCAGACCAGACAAGTACCATGCATAAGTTGATGGTGTGTTGACCATTGAACCGTTTTTCGCTTGATCTGAATATTTCAAGATGCTTGGAATTTCAGGCTTGGCTTGATCGAGTAAATCTTCGCGAATGATCACCAGCGTTAAGCCAGCAGGCCCGATATTCTTTTGCGCGCCCGCATAGATCAAACCAAATTTAGAGACGTCTAAGGGTGCAGATAAAATGCTAGATGAATAATCGCACATTAATGGCTTATCTGTTTCAGGAATTGAAGCAAATTGCAGACCGCCAATGGTTTCATTATCGGCATAATGCACATAAGCTGCATCAGCAGACAGGTTCCATTCGCTTTGTGCACTGATCGCATATTTACCATCAATTTGGATACCCGCTTTTACAACATTGATATCGCCATAACGTTGCGCTTCTTTCAAAGCTTTTTCAGACCAGATGCCGGTATCGATATAGTCTGCTTTGTTGTTTTTGCCAAGCAAGTTCAATGGAATTGCCGAGAACTGTAGTGATGCCCCACCCTGCAAGAACAATACTTTGTAGTTCTCAGGAATATTCATGAGTTTGCGCAGGTCTGCTTCCGCTTTTTCAGCCATGGCAACATAGTCGGAACTACGGTGGCTCATTTCCATGATCGAAAGACCTTTGCCATGCCAGTCAAGCATTTCAGCTTGAGCTTTTTCAAGTACGGCAGTCGGTAATGCAGCAGGACCAGCACAGAAGTTGTACGCGCGCATGATTTTTCCTTTCAGAGTGAAACACAATAAAATGATGGCATTTAACCATATCTGGCAGGGTCTTGCACAAAATTATTTCAATCTATGAGTCAAGATAGAGTCAAAAAATCAATGTAGATTCACAAGATAAATTGACCAGTATTTTAGCCTGCTGTTTTTATCATCTTTGCACTCACAATTGAAAATATTCAAGATTAAGCCACTTTTTAATTCTGGATACTCTCTCAAAAACAGCCGATAAGTATTTGAAATACAGATGTAAAAGAAACAATACTATAACTTTATAGTAGCTCTATTGGCATACCTTTGATTTATACTAGCCGGATAACATCACCGGCTTTAAATCAGTTTAGCGACTTTATGAACTTAAAGAAAAATAAAAGACAGCTTGTCTGGGGTTTAAATCTGCTTGCATCGATGATGTATGGCAGCTTTGCTCATGCGCAGAGCATCAGCTTTCAGGATGCTGCACGTCAGTTGTTGCAAAATTCTTATAGCAGCCAAGCCTATCAAAGTCTGGAACAGGCTTCAAAACTTGAAGCTGAAGCAGTAAAAGGCGTAGGTCTGCCACGTGTCGACCTGAATGTTCGTGCCTATGCCTTTCACAGTGAAGTCGATATTCCATTAAAGCAATTTAAAAATAATCTGGAGAATTCACTCTCTCAAGGCGTGAATGGCCGGCTTAATGAGTGGGAGGCCAGTAATGGCGTGGATCTACCTGCAGGTATTACCGATCCACTGCGTGATGGACTTAACAATACTATTCATAGCGGAGTTGGTCTGATTCCGGATACGTCTAATGTCATCCTTGAAGATCAGGTGATTCGCCCCACTGTTTCCGTGATTATGCCAATATATACTGGAGGCCTCACCCGTAGTGCCAAAGAAATTGCCAATATTCAGGTCGGTCGTAGTCAGCTCAGCAACAAACAGCAGCAAGATACGCAGCGTTTTGAACTGATTCAAAGTTATTTTAATGTGCAGCTCCAAAAACAATTGCATGCAGCTGCGCTGTTTAATCTGAATGCCATGCAGCAGCATTATCGCAATGCCTTAAAAATGGAACAGCAAGGTTTTATCAGTAAAGGCCAGCGTATGCAATTTGAAGTGGCACGTAATAATGCCGAGCGCAGCCAGCAAAATACGCAGGCCAATTTGAATGCTGCGCTGTTCCAGCTGAATAATCTGCTTCAGGAAAGTAGCATCACTGAGCTTTCGACGCCTTTATTTGTCAATAAAACCGAGCCACAGGCCTTAAATCATCTGCTAAAAACTTTTAGTCAGAACTCTGCGCTGATTCAAAAAATGCAGCTGGATACCCAATTGGCCCAAGCCAATGTGAAAGCCCAGCAAGCAGCGAAAAAACCAAATGTATTTGCTTTTGGCGAATATAGTCTGGATCAAAATGAAAACTGGATTGTCGGGGTTGCCGCACGCTATAACCTGTTTTCCGGGATCGATAAAAACAAGAATATTCAGGCTGCCGAACTCAAACGCTCTGCAACAGAACTGCTTACTGCACGCACCCAGCAGGAAATTGAAAATCTGATTTATAAATCTTATAGCGAAGCACTTAGTGCACAGCAAAGTGATGTACTTCTGGCACAAAACTTGAAAGCCGCACAGGAAAATTTACGCATCCAAGAATTGTCTTTTAAAGAAGATACGGGCACCGCCACACAGGTCATCGATGCACAAAATATGCTGAGCGGACTACGAGCTGAAACTGCCTTGAATGCTTACAAATATGTGATGTCACTGGCCACACTATTACAAAGCCATGGCTCGATTGCAGAATTTCCAACCTACATTCAACATGCCAACACCCACTATATTCGCTAATGGAGCCGAACATGAACGAAGATCAAAAACCCAATGATCCTGTGAATGAAGTGGCTTCATCCAGCGATACAGAAAAATCGCCTGCGCAACAGGTAGAAACAAAAACTGAAATAGAAAACAACGCGACGACTTCGACCGAGCAACAACAAGCTCCTGAAATCGCTAAAAAGAAAAAATATTTATTGCTCGCCCTGATTCCAGTTCTGCTGGCAGTCATCGCTTTTGGATTGTGGAAAAGCTACCAACCGGCTCCGCTTGAATTGCAGGGTCGTGTAGAAGCTGAAACAGTTCAGGTGGCGACCAAAGTGCCAAGCCGTATTGAAGAAATCTATGTAGAAGAAGGTCAGCGGGTCAAAAAAGGCGATGTACTGGTGCGCTTAAACAGCCCGGAAATTCAGGCCAAAAAACAGCAAGCCGCAGCGGCTTTACAATCTGCGCTGGCCTTACAATCGACTGCTGAACGTGGCTCGCAGGAAGAAAATATCGCCAGTCTGTATGCCAACTGGCAATCGCTGAAAGCACAGCAAAATTTAGCCAAAGTTTCTTATGAGCGTGGTGCAAATTTATTGAAGGAAGGTGTGATTTCACGCCAGCGCCGTGATGAATTGTATGCAGCCAGTCAATCAGCGGCGCAAATGACAGAAGCAGCGTATCAGCAATACGCACGTGCCAAACGTGGCAGCACCTCGCAGCAAAAGAGTTCTGCCGATGCACAAGTAGATATTGCCCAGGCTGCGCTGGATGAAGCCAATGCTTTAGAAGCAGAAACCCAATTAGTAGCACCTGTAAACGGAACGGTGTCTAAAACCTATGGCAAAGTCTCGGAGCTGGTAGCCACCGCAGTCCCTGTGGTTAGCCTGATTGAAGATCAAATGTGGGTGAGCCTGAATATTCGTGAAGACCAATATGCCCCATTTCAGAAAATGAGCAGTATTGAAGGTTATATTCCCGCCCTAGATAAAACCGCCACTTTTCAAATTAGACAGATCAGTGCTGAAGGTGAATTTGCCACCATTAAGACCACACGTCAAACCGGCGGTTATGATGTGCGCAGTTTTAAGCTGCATCTTGTACCCACACCAGCGATTTCTGAACTGAAAGTCGGGATGAGCGTGTTATTTAAACTGAAAGAGACCCGATAATGTGGACGGGTATATGGCGCGAACTGCGCTATCTGCTCAGCGAAAAATGGGATCTGTGTCTGGTCACGCTGGCACCTGCACTGGTGATTATTTTATTCAGCAGCATGTTTGCTCAAGGGAAATCGGATCATTTACCGATTGCGATTATTGATCAAGACCAGAGTGCGCTGAGTCAAAGCATTTATCAACATGTGGCGCTGAATCATACTCTTAAAATTGCTACGGTGTCGGAACAAACAGCTGAAATTGAGCGCCTGTTAAATCAAAATAAAATTTGGGGTTATATCCATATTCCAAGCGGTGCCGAGCAACGTCTGGTTCGTGCCCAGGATGCTGACATCAGTATTGCTTTTAACCAGAGTTATTTCAGTATTGGAAATACCATTTCGTCTGCCATGCTGGTTAGTACCCTGCAAGCACTCGCTGAATTTAGCGGACAGCAATATCTGGGCAACCGGCTGCCTTCTCTCGAAGCACCGTCGCCGCATATCAAAATATCGCCGCTGTATAATCCACAACTGAATTATGAATTCTATCTGGAACCCTATGTCATTCCGGCAATTCTGCATTTACTGCTGTGTTGTTGTGTGGCATTTTCCGTCGGTCAGGAACTGAAGCGACAGACCTTAATAAGCTGGATTAGCAACTCATCCATCTGGATGGCATTACTGTCTAAGAACCTGGTCTATGTGGCTATTTTTAGTGTGTGGACTTGGGCCTGGATGTTCTGGCTGATTGAAATTCGCGGCTGGTTTGTTGCCGGCTCGCTCGCTCTGATTCTATCGGCACAATTTCTGCTATATAGCGCCTATGCATTTTTAAGCAGTGCAGTGGTTCTGGCGACCAAAGATTTAAGTAAATCTTTTGGCATCATTGCGGTCTATGGCGGTTCATCTTTAAGTTTTGCCGGTGTGACTTTACCTTTAAATAATGCGCCCCTATTCACCCAGTTTTGGTCCAATATTATTCCGTTTACGCCCTATGCCAAATTACAAACTGAACAATGGGTGATTGGTAGTCCATTGCATATTTCACTGCAAGCTGGATTAATGCTGCTGATCTATGCCCTAGTCTACGCTCTGCTGGCTTATCTGTTTCTTAAAAAAATAGCTAAAGGAGCAGTCCAATGAAATCCCTCTGGTTTTACTATCTGCAAAGCTTCAAGGATATTGTCAGTCACGGCACGATCTTTACCACGCTTATTCTATCCGTCTTATTTTACAGCTTTTTTTATCCAACCGCTTATCAGGCACAGCAGGCTGAAGCCTTACCGATTATTATTGTCGATGAAGAACAAAGTAGCTTAAGTACCCGCATTATTGGTCAGGTGGCACAAAGCCCCAATGTGGAAATTGAGGCAATTACCGGCAATTTCGCCGAAGCCAAACAATGGGTGGAGTCACAAAAAGCCGATGGCATTTTACTGCTGCCGGACAATTTATCGCAAAGCTTAAGGCATGGTGAAACAGGTGGCATTGGACTGTATTTAAGTACAGCCAACTTTTTAGTGACCAAACAAATTGGTCTGGGCTTAGCCACATCAGTTGAGCAAACTTTGGCAGATTATGCTGAACGCTTTGGCGAGGTCTCGGATTTTTCACCGGCCCTTTCTGTACATCAAATTCCTTTATTTAATCCACTGTCCGGCTATGGCAGCTATGTCTTTCCTGCGGTTGCACCTTTAATTATCCACCAAACCATTCTTTTGGGTTTGAGTATGCTGATTTTAGTACATCAGGAAAGAAAAATAGAATTAAACACAAATGCATTGATTGGGATGTGTTTAGCGGTCTTCACCATTGGTTGTCTGGGATGTTTCTATTTATTCGGCTTTAGCTTCTGGTTATTTGATTATCCGCGCGGTGGCAACCTGCTCGGGATGCTACTGGCTGTTCCGGTTTTTATCTACACGATAATTGGCATGACCTGCCTATTTGCCAGTTTTCTGGATCTGCCAGAACGTGCGGGTCATGTGATTGTATTCACTTCCATTCCACTGTTCTTTTTATCTGGTGCGGCCTGGCCACATGCTGCCATGCCCATCTGGATGCAAGTCATTGGTGAAATCCTGCCTTCCACCCAAATTGTGCAGATGTTTATTCAACTCAATCAGATGGGTGTACCTACCGCACTGGTCTTGCCTAAATTGCTTTATCTTGGAATGATCGGCAGCTTGTGCTTTTTCCTGGCTTATCGACGTTTAATTTCTAGTCATCAAAGCAGATAGAGCATTATAGTAATGCTCCTATTCCACTTATTTATTTGACTCGCCAAAGACCTGAATATTGAAATTACGAATCTTGTTGCTACCATTCGGCTTATCAAAACTCACATCATACTGAACCAGATTCTCCGGATAGGCAATTTCATAACTGACCTTATATTGTCCAGGCTGATTGATTGCTTCTTCAATCTCTTTGGTCATTAAAGTCTTAGACTTGTATTCACCTTGAGGAATTGAACGTGAAAAGCGTTTCATCAGCTTTTCATTATCCTTAAACTGGGTTTGCAACTGCGGTTCTAACTGATCCAGAAATTCCTCATATTTCCCGTCACGCAAATCCTCATAAGCCAGCTGTGCCGCCTTTTCCTGTTCAGGACTCGGATTCGGAATATTGTCCATTGAATTACAGCCAGTCAATGCAACCGCTGCTGCCAACAACATTAATTTGGTTTTCATCGCTTACCCTTATGCAGTCAAGGTTTATAAAAAAGGACGCCGAAGCGCCCTTTTTATCAGTAAAAAACTTATTCTTCTACTGAATTTTCACCATCTTTTGCAACTTGCTCAGTTTCAGCTGCTACATCTGTTTCTGCTACTAAAGATTCTGCACCTTCAATCGCTTCAACAAACTCATCTTCTTCAACCGCTTCGATTGAAACGACACCAACCAGCAATTCCTCATTACCTAGGCGGATCAGACGAACACCCTGTGCGTTACGACCGGTTTGCGCTACTTCAGATGCACGGGTACGAACCAGCGTACCGCCATCAGAGATTAGCATCAGTTCTTTAGAAGCATCGATGGCAACAGCGCCCACCAATTGACCGTTACGTTCAGAGGTCTTGATCGCAATCACGCCCTTACCGCCACGTTTCTTGGTCGGGAAATCATCTACTGGAGTACGTTTACCATAACCATTTTCAGATGCACACAGTACTTCGCCAGTTTCAGGTACAACAACCAGTGATACGATTCGGCTAATCAATGCTGAATCTGAACCATCTTCGTCATCAGACTCGATCTCAGTTTCATCATTTTCTTCTAGCTGTGCAGCTGCACCAATAGTCACGCGCATACCACGTACACCTTTGGCAGAACGGCCCATTGAACGTACATCAGTCTCTGCGAAGCGAATGGCTTTACCTTCGTTCGAGAACAACATGATTTGCTGTTCGCCATCAGTAATCGCTACACCAATCAAGGTATCATCGCCATTCAGCTCAATCGCACGTAAACCGTTTGAACGAACATTTGAGAACTGTTCAAGCTCTACACGTTTAATCGTACCGTATTCAGTCGCCATAAACACATAGAAGTTTTTACGTACCGCTTCAGCCTGCTGAGCAAAGTCATTGATAATGTCATCATCAAGGTCTGTTGCAGAAAGCTCCAAGCCCAACTGTTTCAATTGAATACGCAATGCATCAGAAATATCATCCGCACCATCTTCAGATTCAGTCAGGGCAGCTTCAAGCTCGGCAAAATGAGCATTGATCACTTCATTGGCTTGCAACTGCGCTGCATTGGCTTTTACAAATGCCTTGAAGTCAGCCAGACGTTCTTTAAATTTCTTCGGCGCGTCAATGACAGGCAAGATCGCAGTAATGGTCTCGTTTTCATCCAGTGGCAGCAAGTTCACCATTGGGCGGCCTTTGGCACCACGTGATGCTTGCGGCACTTCATACACTTTCAGACGATAGACCTTACCAACGTTGGTAAAACAAAGTACTGTCGCATGACTTGAAGTCACAATCAGATGTTGAATGTAATCATCTTCTTTCATGCTAGTCGCAGACTTACCACGACCACCACGACGCTGTGCAGCGTAGTCAGACAATGGTTGAGTTTTTGCATAACCTGATTTCGATACCGTCAGAACCATTTGCTCTTCAGGAATCAGATCTTCACGAGAGAAATCGATACGTGACTCGACAATCGACGTTTTACGTGCATCGCCATATTGCTGAAGGATCAGTGCAAGCTCTTCACGAATCACGTTCATCAACAGATTAAAGTCATTTAAAATGGCAGTCAATTCAGCAATTTGTGACAGAATTTCACTATATTCCGCATGTAACTTGTCTTGTTCCAGACCAGTTAAACGGTGTAAGCGAAGTTCCATAATCGCATTCACTTGGGTTGGTGACAGACGATAAATCTCGCCATCCAAACCAAACGGGCGACTTGGGTCTTCACCTTCAATCTCATCTGGGCGTACAGAAACTGAACCGGCTTTTTCCAGCAAGGCCAAAACACCGCCACCAGCCCACTCACCTGCCTGCAAACGCTCACGCGCTTCAGCCGGATTCGCAGAACTCTTGATGGTTTCGATGATGGCATCAATATTCGCCAGGGCAACGGTTAAACCTTCCAAGATATGACCACGTTCACGCGCTTTGCGTAATTCGAACATAGTACGACGCGTGACCACTTCCTGACGGTGACGGATAAACGCGGCAATGATGTCTTTCAGGTTCATCAATTTTGGTTGGCCATTGTCCAGACAAACCATGTTGATGCTGAAAGAGTTTTCAAGTTGCGTGTTCTGGAACAGGTTGTTCACGATCACTTCAGCGTTTTCACCGCGCTTCAGGTCAATCGCGATACGCATACCGTCTTTGTCAGACTCGTCACGAAGCTCTGAAATACCTTCCAGTTTTTTCTCTTTAACCAGTTCAGCAATACGCTCAATGGTTTTTGCTTTATTAACCTGATATGGAATTTCAGTGAAGACAATCGTGGTGCGGCCATTCTTCGGATCTTCTTCGAAATGGTATTTACCACGGATATGCAAGCGGCCCTTACCGGTACGGTATGCATCGACGATACCTGATTTACCGTAAATGATGCCGCCTGTCGGGAAATCCGGACCAGAAATATGTTCCATCAATCCTTCAATGCTGATTTGAGGATCATTGGCATAGGCCAGACACGCATTCACAACTTCAGTCATGTTATGCGGCGCCATATTGGTCGCCATACCAACTGCAATACCAGTGACACCATTAATCAATAAGTTCGGAACACGGGTTGGCATGACTTGAGGAATACGCTCAGAGCCATCATAGTTGTCTTCCCACTCGACGGTATCTTTTTCAAGATCCGCTAACAGTTCGTGGGTCAGTTTACGCATACGCACTTCGGTATAACGCATGGCTGCTGCGCTATCGCCATCGACCGAACCGAAGTTACCTTGACCATCAACCAATTGGTAACGCAAGCTGAAATCTTGCGCCATACGTACAATGGTTTCGTATACGGCAGAATCACCATGCGGGTGATATTTACCGATGACGTCACCGACTACACGTGCAGACTTTTTATAAGCTTTGTTATAGTCATTGCCTAATTCGTGCATTGCGAAAAGCACACGACGATGAACAGGTTTTAAACCATCTCGTACATCGGGCAATGCACGTGACACAATCACGCTCATCGCATAATCGAGATATGAGCTTTTAAGTTCATCCTCAATGGCAATCGGTCTAATTTCCGATACGCTCATGCATACTCCTTATTCTACAAGCCAATTTTGGCTTGTATTTATATGTCGTAAAACTAGCAAAATCATTAACTCAAACGACTGAGTTAAAAACTAAAATACAGCCCTAAATTATAGCATAAACACTTGTATTTTTGTGTCGAAATATTCAGCTTAACCTTGTTAATTATCTTCATTTTAGTGATCATTTTCTTGTTATTTCAAAACCGAAAATCAGCGCATCCAGACAGGATTTTTCAATACCCAAAATTTTGAGAAATACAGTACTATAAAAACAAAATGCGCCAATCAACTGGCGCATCTTCATCGTTTTTTCTATATTTTTATTGTGTCTGGTTCAGTACTTTACGATAGCTCAGCACAGCCACAATCAATAAAACTGGCAATAACATCTCCACCCCTTCCTCAATGGTCATAATCATGATTTGTGTATGCGGCACCAACTGGATGCCGAATTCATCTTTCAGGGTTGAAGTCGTGCGATCGAGCACCTTGCTCAGTCCGCCACAGGCAATGGTAAGGAAGATAAAAAAATGTGCAATATTCAAAGAATCTTTCATGCTTCGTATGGTTTGAACCAATTTTTTCGCCAATATCAGAAAGACAAAAATAATCCCGAGCAATAAAATAAATCCGAGCAGCTTATCCATGAGCGGAATTTCAGCACTACGATAGAAATTCGTTTGGATAAAACTCATTTCAAACACCTGCTTATGAAAATCCATTTCCCGTAATCCCAATAATGTCGCTGCTATAGCCGTAAACACTCGGGTATTGGGCTTGATTTCAACATTAAGTAAACACAGCACTGCCAGCAAGTACCATAACCATGGACTCATGACTTCAAAAGCGCCTGATTCACTAAATAAATACTGAGTCACCGCAGGCGGTGCATTCAGGGCAGTATGAATACAAATACCCAGATAAAGCGCAATCAGCAGAAAACTAATGAACAGGATATGGGCGGCTTTGGAAAAGGACATGATTAAAAACAGGAGAAAAAGCAAACCGGGATTTTATCACTTTTCATGCAAATGAAATACTCTAGTTTCGACTGCCGAGTATTTTTAAAATTTTTGCATAAGAAAACGCCCTTGCACAAAACAGTAAAGCATTGCTTTTACTGCCTGCGCAAGAGCGTCTTTTGAACCCGATTCAGGAATTAGATTTTAGAAACCAATTCAGGAATAACAGTATTCAGGTCACCGACTAACCAGTAGTCAGCAACTGCATTAATTGGCGCTTCTTCGTCTTTGTTGATCGCAACGATCACTTTAGACTCTTTCATACCCGCCAAATGCTGAATCGCACCAGAGATACCGACTGCGATGTACAGATCAGGCGCAACGATTTTACCAGTTTGACCCACTTGCATATCGTTTGGTACGAAGCCAGCATCTACCGCAGCACGTGATGCACCTTGAGCAGCACCAAGCTTGTCAGCCAATGGATCAAGGATCTTGTGATAGTTCTCACCAGAACCAACACCACGACCACCAGAAACTACAATACGCGCAGCTGTCAGTTCAGGTCGTTCAGATTTTACGATTTCTTCGTTGATAAACTTAGAAATACCGGCATCACCAGTAGACGCAGCAGCTTCAACAGCAGCAGAACCACCCTCAGCAGCTACAGCATCAAATGCTGTACCACGAACAGTCGCCAATACGATGCTTTCGCCTGATTCTACAGTCGCAATTGCGTTACCTGCATAGATCGGACGTTTGAAAGTCTTAGGACCATCTACCGCAATGATGTCAGTAATCATGCTTACGTCAAGAAGCGCAGCTGCACGTGGCAAAATGTTTTTACCAGTTGTTGTAGAAGCAGCAAGGATATGTGTATAGCCTTTACCTAATTCAGCAACAAGTTTAGCCACATTTTCAGCCAATTGGTTTGCATAAGCAGCGTCATCAGCAAGTAATACTTTGCTTACACCCGCAACTTTAGCCGCTTGGTCAGCAACTGCCTGAGCGCCAGAACCAGCAACCAATACAGTGATATCACCACCGATTTTTTGCGCTGCAGCAACAACGTTTAAAGTAGCAGCGTTTAATGCTTTGTTGTCGTGCTCAGCGATAACTAAAATACTCATGATTTTTATCCTTCTGTATTAGATCACTTTCGCTTCGTTTTTCAATTTTTCTACAAGCTCGTCTACAGACTTCACTTGTACGCCAGCTTTACGCTCTGCAGGTGATTCAACTTTCACTGTTTTCAGTTTAGTTGCAGGGTTTACACCGAAATCTGCAGGTGACTTGGTATCCAGCGGTTTTTTACGCGCTTTCATGATGTTTGGAAGTGCCGCATAACGTGGCTCGTTCAAACGCAAGTCAGTGGTAATGATTGCTGGAAGTGTCAGCTCAACAGTTTGTAAACCACCGTCTACTTCACGTGTTACTTGTACTTTATCGCCATCTACTTTCACCTCAGAAGCGAAGGTACCTTGGCCTGCACCCATTAAAGCGCCCAGCATCTGACCAACCTGATTCGAATCATCATCAATGGCTTGCTTGCCTAGAAGAATCAATTGTGGTTGTTCAGCGTCAACAACGCCTTTCAGGATTTTAGCGATTTCCAGCGCACCCAGTTGGCTGTCATCAGCTTCAACCAGAATACCGCGGTCAGCACCAAGCGCCATTGCAGAACGGATTTGTTCTTGCGCTTCTTTAGGACCAATAGAAACAACAATGATTTCTGAAACAGTTCCTTTTTCTTTTAAACGAACCGCTTCTTCCACTGCGATTTCACAGAATGGATTAATTGACATTTTAACGTTAGTTAAGTCAACACCACTGTTGTCCGGTTTAACACGAACTTTAACGTTGGCATCAACCACACGTTTTACAGCAACAAGAGCCTTCATGTAATCCTCGGCTGTTTTAGCAAATGTAAATGTTGAGAAAAGTTAGTGTAACTCTTCACTTAAATTTTTTTAGGTGCCCTATCTTGCAATGTGTACGGCATTTCGGTCAAGTCACAATTCAACAAAGAGGTGTAAAAATGCGTAATTTTCCCTGAACGATGCGTTCACAATTAATTGTTATCGTTTTATTACAATGAAATGTATCAATATTTACTTAAAATTTAACCATTGATTTATATTATTTTTTTATCTGATTAATCACATCAGAAGTTTTGATTGATCACATTTAATTTAAATTGATTTAAAGCAGCTTGAAGCAAAACAGCCGGAATATACGTATGTCAGCTTTTGTCATTTTGGACAGAACTATTTTTGAGAGCGAATTAAACCCCATATAAAGACAAATTGACCAAATAATAAACCAGCGCATTGAATTCTACGCCGACACAGTGAATGTTTAATTTCAAATCTTCGCAATTATAAAAAAAGCATACTGCGAAGAGTATGCTTCTTTACAGCCAGATTAATTAATGATTAACCAGCTTGCGGCAAGTGCCAGTAAACCACCAGAAGTGCCATCCACCCATTTTTGTTTACGTTCATCCATTTGATTTTTCTGGCTGATTTTGCTGAATAAAATACTTAAACCACAATACACCACAAAAATCAGACTGATAAAAATAAAGGACAGAATCAAACCTTGGCTGACAGTATTGGCTGATTTATCAATAAACTGTGGCAAAATCGCAAAATAGATCAACATGCCTTTCGGATTTAACAGCGCAGTAAAAAAACCTTTTTTTATCGGATTGGCTGACGTCTTTTTCTCAATGTTCAGCGCATTTTTATTAAATACCGATTTGAGCAAACCAAAGGCTAAATACAGCAAATAAGCAATCCCGAGCCAGCGAATCGTTTCAAACAGCACCGGAAAAGAGACAATAATAGCCGCAATTCCGAGTGCTACCAGGATCGAATGCACCAGGTAACCGCAACACACCCCTAAGGTTGCCATCATGCCTGCTTTTGCATCTTTACCCATCACTTGAGACAGGATAAATAACATATCGGGTCCAGGCGTAAAAATCAGGGGAAGCACGGTCAGTGCAAAGAGTACAAATACAGACATTTCCTTTTCCTTTCAAACTCCAGAAAGTGAAATAAGTATCTGCGATTTTTTACAAAATTGGCTTTCAATTTATTTTATAATACGTATTATTTTTCGAATACTATTCTAATTTATGAAAATATCCACCAAGTCTGTGCGGGTAAAGCTTGATCGAATTGATAAAAATATCATTCGACATTTACAGGCCAATGGCCGTATTCAGAATAATGATCTGGCACGTGAAATCGGACTTTCACCTTCATCCTGTTTACGCCGGGTGAAATTGCTGGAAGATGCAGGCGTGATTCAGAATTACACGACTATTGTCGATCAACAAAAAATTGGTTTTCAGCTGATTTTATTTTCGCGCATCTGGCTGGTCGGTCAGGATGCCGAAACCATTGATACCTTTATTGAGGCGATGAAAGAATTGCCGCAAGTGATGGAGTGCTACATCATTTTGGGAGAGAGCGATGCCATGTTGAAAGTCGTGGTGCCTGATCTGGAAAGTTACCGGAAATTCCAGTCGACCCATCTGACCAAAAAAAATGGTATTACCAGTGTAAAAACAGATTTACCGAGTCAGATTATTAAACAGAGTTTCCAGCTACCTTTAGAAGATTTATAGGCAAACTGATTTTAGATAACGAAGCTATGTTCTTAATTTAAGATTTGAATGATCGTAGCTTGCTGAAACCATAACCTGTGCTGCAAGCGCATAGATTGCAAGTTCTCGTATAAAAAAGGTTGCCTATAATAGAAGACAACCTTTTCCTCTTGAGCAAAGCCAAACCACAGGACTGAGTCTTATTTTTATGCTGTGTGGATGCTTCAGAATTTACTCAGTTTCTTGTGCTAAAAAATCACGATGTACATGGCTTAAATCTACCAGCTCATAGTCTGCCAATTCAAAAATTTGCCAAATCGCAATCGCATCTTCTTTTAAATCGACTGCTTGGGTCGCACGATTCGACAATTGCCATTGCAAGTCAGAAATCCATAAATAGTATTGTCCAGTCGCCGCATTAAAGGCCTGAACTTTCCCATCGGCATTAATGCCTTGAATGATGGCGCCTTCAGGTAAAGTCGCTTCAAGATTGGGTAAGCTAATGTCCACAAAATGTTTGATTTGTCGCAGACCATAACCTGCAAACATTTCTTTTTGAGCTTCACTTAACTGTGCATATTTTTGCTCTATATCTGCAATTACCAGTGTGTCCATGTAACCTCCCATCGGTCAAATGCTGAGACGCTGCTCAGCAATATTTCATTTTAAATATTAAATAGTATTTATTGTTATACCTGAAATGGCGCATTTAACGAATAAGACAATAGTGAAATGCGTACCCAAACGCCAATGTTCAGTTCAATTCCATTTTAAGGTTTATATATGAAAGTTTTGTGCCAAAAATACAATTTTCATGATTTTTATTCTTTACAACTTGGCACATGATCAATCTTCTTTATGCTGCGCACGTGGATGAGCCTGATCATAAATTTGGGCCAGATGATCAAAATCGACATGAGTATAAATTTGCGTGGTGGTTAAATTACTGTGTCCCAGCATTTCCTGCACCGCGCGTAAGTCCCGGCTATTCGACAACATATGACTGGCAAAGCAATGTCTTAATAAATGTGGATGCAGATCGACATTGACGCCTGCGCGCTGCGCCTGAAACTTGACCCGATTTTCAATTTGCCGTGCACCAAGCGGATTGCCTTTCTGGGTAATAAATACATTCGCCTCCGGCACAAAATCACCATTCCATAAAGGATAGATTTGCAACCAGGCCATCACGCTGTCTTTGGCCTTGGAACCGAAAGGCACTATCCGGGTTTTATTGCCTTTACCAGTAATGCGTAATAACTGCCGGTTGAAATCAATATCTTTAATTCTCAGGCTTTGCAGTTCTGCCAGACGCAGCCCACTCGAATAAAGCAATTCCAAAATCGCTTTGTCCCGGAGCCACATTTGCTGCTGTATTTCATTTTCAGGCGCAGGCTGATCTATAATCTGGTTGACGGTTTCAATATCCACCATGCCCGGCAAAGGACGCGATTGACGTTTTAACTGAAAATCATCCGCCGGATTAAAAGCCATATGCTGAGCCTGCTCGGCCCATTTCATAAACTGGCGAATAGCCGAAAGCATACGTTGCAGGCTGCTAGGACTGAGCTGATGCTGTTCCACTTTTTCAGCCAGAAACTGGCGTAAATCGGTGGCTTCTACATCGTTTAAATTGAGCTGTTCACGCTGGCAAAACTCTAAAAAATCCGAGACATCACGCTCATAGGCTTGTAAGGTATGTTTGGACTGGTTTTGAATTTCACGCTCTTTCAGCCACATATTGAGCAAGAGTTGAGGTGGCACAATCACTGCTTGCTCCATTTAGAATTGCTCCAGATAACCTTGAATCAGCATTGCAACCTGACCTGCATGAGTATTGACAAAGAAATGATCTCCACCTTGGATAATATGCAGTTTTGCATTTTTAAAAATTCCTGCCAAGTATTGTCCAAGCTGAACAGTACTTAAAGGATCATGATCTCCCCAGATCAGCAAGATCGGAACGTCCAGACTTGCGAGCTGAACGCAGCTAAATTCAGTTTGGTCTTGTACAAACCAGTCCGGTGCTGTTTTAAATTGTTCACGATAATCTGTACGCCAGTCTGCACAATGAAATGATTTTAAATTCAGACCACCAGATGTCGCCAACAATACCAGTCCTTTGACTTTCTGTGGATGCTTAAGTGCCAATCCAATGGCCAATACACCACCCATAGACTGGGCAATCAGAATGGAATCATTCTCAATTTTTTCTTTCACGAATTCATGCAGCTCATACAGGTTTTGAATGGCTAAATTTGGCGCTACACCATCAAAACCCGGATAGGCAATGGCTTGCTGATGTGTATGTTCGGTTAATGCTGCCTTTAATGGCTGCCAAAAGTGCTGGCTTCCTGAAGCACCCGGCAGGAACACAAGCTTATTCATCTCGGTCAAATTCTACGGTTTTCCCCATCCTAGCATAAAAAAAGCACCATCGAAGACAGTGCTTTTTTCTCAAACGGAACCAAGCTTAACCCTGGAAATAACGTAAATCCAGACGTCCTTCATATACGGTCGCCGTTGGTCCGGTCATCCAGACCACATCACCTGCTTTCCATTCAATTTGCAGCTTGCCGCCTGCCAGTTCAACTTCGACTTTACTCGACAGCAGACCACGACGCATACCTGAAATTGCGGCAGCACAGGCACCTGTACCACAAGCTAAGGTCTCGCCTACACCACGCTCGTACACACGTAAACGTGCATGTTTTTCATCAATAATCTGCATAAAGCCAGCATTGACTCGTGCCGGGAAGCGCGCATGTGATTCAACTTGTGGACCAATACGTGCGACATCGGCAGCAATCACATCCGGTACGATTGTCACCGCATGTGGATTCCCCATATTGACCACATCAATGGTCAGCTTTTCACCGCCAGCAAGATCGATGTCATACAGGCTCTCCGGCGCATCAGCTACAAATGGAATTTCCTGAGGCAAAAATTTTGGATAACCCATATTGACCCGTACCCAACCATTCGCACCCAATTCCGGCTCTACAATACCAGATTTGGTTTGTACCTTGATTTTGGTTTTGGTCGTGAGCTGACGATCATGTACAAATTTGGCAAAACAGCGCACGCCATTGCCACATTGTTCCACTTCTGAACCATCGGCATTAAAAATCCGATATTTAAAGTCTGCACTTGGCACATCGGGTGGCTCAACCACCAAGAGTTGATCAAAACCAATGCCAAAGTTACGATTGGCCAAACGCTGAATGGTCAAAGTGTCTAAATAAGCACGCTGGCTGATCAGATCAACCACCATAAAGTCATTGCCCAGACCATGCATCTTGGTAAATTCTAATAACATCCTGATTTATCCTTAAGGCAATAAACGCTCACGTTCCCAAAGTGATTCAATCGTCTCACGTTCACGAATCAAATGTGCCTGATCAGCATCGACCATTACCTCAGCAGCACGTCCACGGCTGTTGTAATTTGAACTCATCACAAAACCATACGCACCTGCACCGAGTACTGCCAGCACATCATTTTCCTTGATCGCAAGCTCACGCTCTTTACCCAGGAAATCACCAGTTTCACAAATTGCGCCCACGACATCCCATTCTTTCGTTTCGACATCGGTACGAGGTGTAACAGATTGAATGTCCATCCATGCTTCATATAAAGCAGGACGAATCAGGTCATTCATCGCAGCATCAATAATCGCGAAATTACGGTGATTCGTTGGTTTTAATAGATCCACTTTAGTCAGCAGCACACCTGCATTGGCAGAGATACTACGTCCCGGTTCCATATACACTTTCAAGCCCAATTTTTCTAAAGCTGGACGTAGCGCATTGGCATATTCTTCAACCGACGGCGGGGTTTCATCTTTATACGTCACACCCAGACCACCGCCGATATCGATGTGTTTGAGGTGAATGCCCAGCTCTTTTAACTGGTCGATCATCACAATGACACGATCCAGTGCATCGACAAATGGCTGGGTTTCAGTCAGCTGTGAACCGATATGGCAGTCAATCCCAACCACATCCAGATTTGGCAATGACGCTGCATATTGATAAGTTTCAAACACGCTATCAGACGGAATACCGAATTTATTTTCTTTTAAGCCGGTTGAAATATAAGGATGGGTTTTGGCATCGACATCAGGATTCACACGTAATGAAATCGGCGCTTTGATATTTAATTCAGCCGCAACCTTCTGGATACGATCCAGCTCGGCATAAGATTCCACGTTGAAACAGGCAATGCCGACTTCCAACGCTTTTTTGATATCCGCTTCAGATTTACCCAAGCCCGAAAATACGATTTTCGAAGGCTCACCACCGGCTTTCAGCACACGCGCCAATTCACCACCGGTCACAATATCAAAACCGGCACCCTGTTTGGCCAATACATTCAATACCGCAAGATTAGAGTTGGACTTTACCGCAAAACAGATTTGATGGTCGATAAAATCAAAAGCACGGTCCATATCTAAAAAATGCTTTTCCAAAGTGGCTTTAGAATAAACATAGAGTGGTGTGCCGAATTGCTCCGCGAGCTGTTGTAATGAACATTGCTCAGCGTGCAATACCCCATTAATGCGGGTGAAACTCATGAAGGTATCCTTTCTGTGAAAGCGTTATGGAGTGGTTTTAACGTCTGAATCGGTAGGTGCAGCAAACTGTTGTTGCACAGGTGCCTCGCGTTCTTCATCGGACGCTTTAGGCTCAGTTTCAGTATTTTTGTATAACAGATACTTGGCACGCTTGTCGTAATTCGGATCATTTGGCAAGTGCAAAGCACCTGACTGTCCACAACCTGCAAGAACAAGACCTGTCGCTAAGATACTGATGTAGCAAATGACTTGGCGCATCTGACCACCTAATGTAATAGTTTCGATGAAGTATAACGCGATCATTCGGCATGACCCAAGCGTTAAACGCTAGAGAGTATCTTTAGACAAAAAAAAACGCCAGCAGATCGCTGACGTTTTTATTGATAAGGTTTATTTATGTTTCTGTTTATAGAAACCAAAATAGCCAATGATTAGCAGGATAAACCAGATCGGACTGATCATCAGTGCCTGGCGAGTATCCTCTTCCAGTGCTAAGACCACGATCATGCTCAGGAAGAAGATAATCACGATCCAACAGGTCACTAAACCACCTGGTAATTTAAAGGTCGATTTGGCATGCAGCTCTGGTCGTGTTTTGTAATACACGATATAGCTCCAGATAATGATGATCCAGACACAGATAAACAGAATCGTAGATAAAGTCGTTGCCAAGGTAAAGGCCCGAACTGTATCCGGAACAAAATACTGGAGTGCTGCTCCCAGCAACAAACATACCGCCGAGAAATACAAGGCATTGGCAGGCACTGCGCGACGGTTCAGACGACCAAAAGCCATCGGTGCCTGCTCTTCACGCGACAGGCCAAACAGCATACGGCTGGTCGAGAATACGCCACTGTTCATCGATGACATCACCGAGGACAATACCACCAGGTTCATGATAATCGCAGCCGCTGCAATGCCAGCCTGACTGAACAGGTTTACAAAGGGCGAAACATTCGGGTCAATCTGGTTCCATGGAGTTACTGACATCACAATGAGCAGTGCCAATACATAGAAAATAATGATACGGATCGGAATAGAGTTCACCGCTTTTGGCAGGTTCTTTTCCGGATCTTTGGTTTCAGCCGCGGTAGTCCCCACCAGTTCCACCCCCACAAAGGCAAAGATGGCAATCTGGAAACCGGCCAGGAAGCCCATGGCACCCGTTGGGAACAAACCGCCATGCTCCCAGATATGACTAAAGGATGCGACCGTACCAACATCATTGGTAAAGCCGGTAAATACCATCCACAGACCAACGGCAATCAGCACCACAATGGCGATAATTTTGACCAGGGCAAACCAGAATTCCATTTCACCAAACAGTTTTACCGTGACCAGATTCAGCCCCATGATAAACACAATCGCGGCAACACTGATCATGACGCCTTCTTCAGGGCTAAAGGGCAAACCATTATTGAAGAATTGCAGATAATAAATAATGGCTGACAGATCTGCAATCCCGATGGTGATCCAGCACAGCCAGTAGGTCCAGCCAACAAAGTATCCGGCCCAAGGCCCGATCAGATCCGTGGCAAAATCAATAAAAGATTTATATTGCAAATTGGAGAGTAACAGTTCACCCAATGCACGCATCACCAGAAAGACCATAAAACCGATGATCATATAAATCACCAGAATCGAAGGACCTGCAAGACTGATGGTTTTACCCGAACCCATAAACAGGCCGGTTCCGATGGCGCCCCCAATGGCAATTAACTGTAGGTGCCGATTGGACAAACTCCGCTTTAATTCACCGTGCTCTGCCGATGAATTGTTATATTTTTCTGACATTATTAATTACAACTTTGAGTTTTACTCGCGACAAATTAACGTAAAAAATGCTGAATACAAAAATAAAATTTGCATCATTTGTATTTCCTGATTAATTGAAGAAGTTAATTTATTTTTCTTATATCGCTCTCCAGTTACATTTTTGCTTTATTTTTGACCTGAAAGATTCCAGTAATTTCTTGTCAAATTTTTAAAACTGTGTAAAAAATAAAACACTATTCAGCCAATTTATGCATTCAGGATGAATGCATCTGGCATAGCAATTGCTTTTTAATCAATACCTCGAACTACACAGACATGGATCAATAAGAAGAATTTTATGCAAAATTTACAAAGTTTAATGGAAACTTTAAGCGGCTGGGTCTGGGGCCCTTATATGCTGGTACTAATTGTTGGTACCGGGATTTTCCTTACCTTCCGTTTATTGTTCTGGCAGTTCCGCATGTTGCCCCTAGCCTTCAAACAGGTCTTTGGCAAGCACCCTGACCATTCAGGGGACATTTCCCAATTTGCTTCATTGATGACCGCACTCTCTGCCACGATTGGTACCGGTAACATTGCCGGCGTAGCCACTGCCTGTGTCCTCGGGGGTCCGGGCGCCGTGTTCTGGATGTGGATGACCGCCCTGTTTGGTATGGCCACCAAATATGGCGAAGGTGTTCTGGCAGTCAAATACCGAGTGAAAAATGAGAAGGGTGAAATGTCTGGTGGTCCGATGTACTACATCGAACGTGGTCTGAAATGGAAATGGCTGGCGCTGATTTTTGCCTTGTTCGGGACACTGGCTTCTTTTGGGATTGGCAGTTCAGTACAGTCGAATACCGTAGCACTTGCGGTTGAAAACAGCTTGGGCATCGAAACCTGGATAACGGGTATTATTATTACTGCCTTTTCAGCACTGGTGATTTTGGGCGGGATCAAATCAATTTCCAAAGCTTCTTCTGTGATCGTGCCGATTATGGCAGTGGGTTATGTTGCTGGCGGTCTGATTATTATTTTAAATAATCTGGAACTGGTCATGCCGGCACTAAAAATGATCTTCAGCTATGCCTTTACCGGTGAAGCCGCAGTGGGCGGTGCGATTGGTGCAGCGATTCGTTATGGTGTAGCACGTGGTGTATTCTCCAACGAAGCTGGCATGGGTTCTGCGCCGATTGCTGCCGCAGCGGCAAAAACCGATCATCCAGCCCGTCAGGGTCTGGTGTCTATGACCGGTACCTTTATTGATACGATTATTGTCTGTTCAATTACCGGTATTGTCCTGGTGATGGGTTATATCATGGCCGGTAATTCATTCGGAGATCAAACCGGTGCGGTACTGACTATCGGCGTGTTCGACAAACTGCTGCCGGGTGTCGGTGGTTGGGTGGTCACTTTCGGTATTATTTTCTTCGCCTATTCCACCATTTTAGGCTGGAGCTACTACGGAGAAAAATGTGCCACCTATTTACTCGGTGAAAAATTCGTACTGCCTTACCGTATCATTTACATTGCTACAGTTTTCATTGGCTGTGTGGCCACACTGGATCTGGTCTGGCTATTTGCCGACACCTTCAACGGCCTGATGGCGGTTCCAAACCTGATTGGTTTATTACTTCTGTCTGGTGTTATTGCCAAAGAGTCGAAAGACTTCATTGCAAGACGTAAATCTGGTGAACTTTATTAATTGATAAGTTATTATTTAACTACTCAATTCAAATAGTAAAAAGCCACGTTAATCGTGGCTTTTTATGCTTCATCTTTTCCATTCTTCATCATGAAAATTTAGCAACGTAAACCACTACAAGCCAGCTTGTCCCACTCAGATTCAAGCTCCAACGCTAGTCCTAAAGATAAAACAAAAAACTGAATGCCTTTAATTTTCATATTGCCCTGTTCATCTTCCAGATATCCACTCAATTTTTGATAGGTTTTATGATGCAGATCAAAAGGTACATCCAGATAAAGACCACCCAGGTAGATTTCACTATGGACGGTTTGATCCACACCTAAACACGGCATATAGACAATGCCCTGTTGCTCTAGCCAGCCGATCAACATTTGGCGAACCGAGTTTGCGTCCCGATCTGGATGGACATAATGATCAAAATGCACAAACAGCACATCACGGTTTTTTTCGCGTGCGATCGCATCAATATGTTTCAACAATTGTGACAAGATCTGTTCCATTCCAGCATAACAAGATGGGCATTATAGACGGCGTTGACGCATAGCATTCAAATCAGCATAAATAAAAACGACAAGACTTGTCGTAAAAACCATGATTTTTCAGGTGAAAGACTTGGTTTTCGATGGCATTCACCGCTATGCTGTCACTCAATTTCAATCGCTTCATCTTCAAATATGGCTAAAGCAAAAAGTGTGTATCGTTGTGAACAATGTGGTGCCGATCATCCAAAATGGTCGGGGCAGTGTTCTGAATGCGGGGAATGGAACAGCCTGGTTGAGGTAACCATTGCACCGGCAGTGACGCATCGTGCTCAGCCAAAAATTGGTGGTGGATATGCGGGCCAGGCGTCCAGCATCACGACTTTAAATCAGGTTTCAGTCTCTCATGAAACCCGTCTGCCGACGGGTATCAGCGAATTTGACCGGGTCTTGGGTGGCGGACTTGTCACTGGTTCGGTGGTCCTAATCGGCGGTGATCCCGGGATTGGTAAATCCACCATTTTGCTACAAACAGCCACGCACATGGCATCTGCCAAAAATCCGGCCCTGTATGTGACCGGTGAGGAATCTTTGTCTCAGGTGGCTTTACGTGCCCAGCGTCTGGATCTGCCGACCGACCAGCTCAAAGTCATGGCAGAAACCTGCGTCGAACGTATTTGTGAAGTACTGGCCCAGCAACGTCCTGCGGTGGCAATCCTGGACTCGATCCAAACCCTGTACACCGAAACCCTGCAATCTGCACCAGGTGGTGTCTCACAAATTCGTGAATCAGCGGCCTTGTTGACCCGTTTTGCCAAAAATAGTGGCACGTCTTTGTTTCTGGTCGGTCATGTAACCAAAGAAGGCGCACTGGCTGGCCCACGTGTACTGGAACATATGGTGGACTGTGTGCTGTATTTTGAAGGCCAGTCGGATTCACGTTACCGGATGATCCGAGCGGTCAAAAACCGTTTTGGTGCGGTCAATGAGCTCGGTGTGTTCGGCATGACCGATAAAGGTCTGCGCGAAGTTTCCAATCCTTCAGCCATCTTTTTAAGCCGTTATGATGAAGCGATTCCCGGTTCGATTGTAATGATCAGCCGCGAAGGTACGCGCCCGCTACTGGTTGAGGTTCAGGCACTGGTCGATGATGCACATGGCCAACCAAGACGCGTAGCGCTTGGTTTGGATCAGAACCGTCTAAATATGCTCCTTGCAGTCATGCATCGGCATGGTGGTGTGCAAACCTCCGGCCAGGATGTTTATGTCAATATTGTCGGTGGATTGAAAATTACCGAAACAGGTTCGGATCTGGCGGTACTTCTCGCCTGCGCTTCCAGCATTCGTGGCAAAGCCTTACCGCAACAGCTGGCGGTTTTTGGGGAAGTCGGACTGTCTGGAGAGATTCGCCCTGTGCCGAACGGTCAGGAACGGCTGAAAGAAGCGATTAAACATGGTTTTAAATACATTATTGTCCCTCGCGGCAATGCACCGCAAAAATCCATCGAGGGCGTGCAAATTATTGCAGTTGCGCGTTTACATGAAGCCTTGAGCGAGGCAATGGCGCTGAGTGATGAACTCAATTAACTGTAAACCGGCTCATTTCGTACAAAGAGCAAAAAAATACAGATTTTTGATTGAAATTCCACACAAAGCCTATATAAATAGACTGTACAAACAGGTTTTATTCTCATAGGAAAAATGAATGGAAGTTCGACAGCGCGGTTTGATCACAGGTATCTTGACAGCAGTTTTATTGGTTGCGCCTTTTGCAGCTGAAGCAAAACGTGCCGGTGGCGGTAAAAGTCACGGCATGCAACGTTCTGCACAACCTACTCAATCTTATCAACAACCTCGTCAAGCTGCGCCTGCTCAACAAGCGCCAGTTGCCGGTGCTGCAACCCAGCAAAAATCCGGTCCGGGTGTCGGCGGCATGGTTGCCGCGGGTGTAGCCGGTGCTGCGATTGGTGCAGTTGCTGCCAATGCCTTGGCGGATGATCAAAGTGTAGCAGCATCTGAAGCTCAGGCTGCTCAAGCCGAAGAGGAAAAAGGTGGTATTCCAGGCTGGATCTGGATCCTTCTTGCTGCTGCTGTTGCCTTCTTCATTTTCCGTAAGATGGGCGCAAAAAAAAAAGTAGCTTCTAACCCATACGCACCAAATAGCGGTGCTGGTAATACAGCACCTTTTGGTCAGGCACCGACTGCACCTCGCGGTGGTGACAGTACCAATATTTTTGGTCAGAATGTGGGTGGTCAAACGTCAAGCAACAATGCTCCGTTCGGTTCTGCTCCGGCAAATAACGCGCCTTTTGGTGCAGCTTATACCCAAAGTGGCAGCCAGTTACCGGATGGTACTGAACCTGCAGCATTCTTGCGTGTAGCGCGTCAGCGTTTTAACCATATTCAGTCCATGAATACAGCAAGCAACATTTCTGAAATTCAGCGTTATCTGACTCCTGAACTTTATCAGTCAATGTATAACGACATCATGAGCAATCAGGATCAGGATGTTGCCGAGTTTTCAAATCTGAATGCGATGGTCGTCGACTCATCGACTGACAATGGCCAGTATATTGTCAGCGTACGCTTTACAGGTACGGTAAGCGAAGACTTAAACAGCTTGCCGCAACCGTTCGCAGAAATCTGGCATTTCACCAAACCAGCAGGTTCAAATCAGGACTGGGTGGTTGCAGGTATTCAGCAAGACTAATCGTGAATAAATGAAGTTTAGACAGCGGCCTTCGAGCCGCTGTTTTTATTTGTAAGCCTTACATTTTGATCTTTTTTAATTCCCTTCCCCCTCTCTTTTTTAACTTAACTTCCAGTTTTACTTATTTTTCATATAAATAGTTCAACAACCCATATTTAAAATCCAAACAATAATTGTTATCATTATCATTAATTACTTCATAAGTTTGTAAATAGAATTTTCGATGATGAATAGTCCGAATATGCAAGCTATAGCGACTGAAACAGTCACTGCACCGAAACCATCAAGCAAAAATAAAGTCAAAGCAAGTATGCTGGCTTATCGTGGGATGATTTTATATCGCTTTATTCTGGCGGGTGCTGGCGGTTATCTACTGGCTACACTGGCAACGATCGGGATTGCCCAGCTTTTTATCGACAGTGGAAGCAGTGCAGCCATGTCCGCCACCCTGATTGGCTTTAGCTTGAATGCTGCTGCATTTATCTGGGTATTTATGGTGAATAAGACGCTCAAAGCTACGCTCGGGATCGCGATTCCCGGTGTTTTACTCTATATCGCCTATAAGCTTTTAGGAAATTGAGATGAGAGTAGATGCAAAACCCGAAGGTCCACGCCAGTCGATGTCGTGGTTGCATACCTGGGCCAGTCTGATTTTAGGCTGGCTTTTATATGCGATTTTCTTGACCGGAACCTTAAGCTTTTTCCAGAACGAAATTACCGTCTGGATGAAACCGGAATTTCATCAATCAGTTCCACCAAAGACTCAAATCGAACAAACCCGTGTGGCACTGGCTTATCTGCAACAGCACCATCCGGATGCTGGCAGCTGGGCAATCCAGCTTCCTAACTCACGCCAAAATACTACCACCCTGACTATTCGTAGTGCCGGCGAAGATCCGCGTGCCCGTCGTGGCGGTACTCGCGTGACGATTGACAGCGCCACCGGCGAAGTTTTGCAAGCGCGTGAAACACGCGGTGGTTCATTCTTATACCGTTTCCACTTTGAATTGTATGGTTTGCCAAGAATCTGGGCGCGCTGGATGGTCGGCGTTGCGACCCTGCTCATGCTGGTGGCAATCATCAGCGGTGTCATTACCCATAAGAAAATTTTCAAGGATTTTTTTACTTTCCGTCCCGGCAAAGGTCAGCGTTCATGGTTGGATGCACACAATGCTACTGCGGTATTTGCCCTGCCCTTTCACATCATGATTACCTTCAGTGGCTTATTATTATTGCTTTTTACCCTCATGCCCTGGGGCGTAAACCAGATTTATGAAAATCGTGGTGCTTTCCTTCAGGATCAACGTAAGAGTTTGGTTCAAGACAACAGTATTCAGGCTGAATCCCGTGAAAGCCATAGTGAGAGCAAAGAACGTCGACCGCAAGCTGAGAGAGAAAATCGTGGCGAGCGCGGTGAAATGTCTGCACGCAGTGAAGGTCGCCGCTCTCGTGATGAAATGCAAGCTGCACCTCCTGCACCGTTAACCGATCTAGCTCCGATCTTGGCAACAGCCGAAAAAGAATGGAAAAATAATCCGGTGGGTATGATAACTATTATCCAGCCAAATACCGTAAAAGCAGAAATTGAGCTTCGTGCCTTAAACGGAGTCAGCGTAGCTTATCGCAATGTTTATCCGAGCCTTGCTTTTAATGGCGTAACAGGTGAATTAAAGCCAGATCAAACCACACTGAAAATGCCTTCAATCGCAAATGGTATTTATAATGTATTCACCACATTGCATGAAGCACGTGGCGTGAATCTGGCTTTACGCTGGTTATTGTTCATGTCGGGCGTGGTCGGCACCTTGATGATTGCCACCGGCTTGATTCTGTGGTGTGTCAAACGTGCACCACAGCAACAGAAACAAGGCTATAAATCGTTTGGTTATCGTCTTGTGGAAGTCACCAATATCGCTGCCATTATTGGTTTACCTGTTGCCTGTGCTGCCTATTTCTATGCCAACCGTTTTATTCCGGCAGACATGGACATGCGTCTGAACTGGGAAATACGTAGCTTCTTTATTGTATGGTTGCTGACATTGCTGTATGCCATGATTCGCAGTCATCGTCAGGCCTGGCTGGAACTATTACTGCTTGCCACTGCTGCATTCGCATTGTTGCCAATCGTGAATTTCATGACCGGTGGTCAAGCGATCTGGAATAGCATCATGCATGGTCAATGGGTCATTGCTTCTTTTGATTTGGCGATGTGGGTGCTTGCGATCTTGTTCTGGTTTTCATTTAAAAAAGTGAAAAACCATCAAGGCTTGCCCTCTAAAAAAGCCAAGGCTGCTCTCAAGGAGAATCAGGCATGATGTTCTTCTTATTGATTTGGGCTTTAACTTCACTGGGTTTGTTTGCACTTGCAATGTCGATGTCCAAACATCAAAAACAGATTTTTGACACAGAACTCAACCCTAAAAAAACACAACTTGCGACTATTCTGGGTTGGGTATTGCTCATAATTGCCCTGATTCTGTGTCTGTTAACAGGATTTGCCAGCAACATGATCAGTTATTGGCTCGGCAGTTTGACTTTTGCGGCCCTGGTCGTAGCTTTAAGCCTGAGTTATCTGGAAAGTAAAATTAAACTGATTACCTCAATCTGTGCGGTGATTGCCGTCATTTCAGGCATCATTTGTTTAATCTAAAGTTCTAATTTACCCATCCTCATTTGAAAAGCTGATCTTCGGATTGGCTTTTTTAGTTTAAAGCATTAGTCTACGCATAATATTTTTGAGATGTTGATATGACCCAGCGTGTTTCTCCCTCTGCTGCCCTGACCAATCTTGCCTTAGCTGGCAATGCTAAAGCGCAATTTGAATTGGCTGAACTGTATATGCAAAGCGAGCATGATGATGACATCATTCTGGCTGAAGAATGGGCATTAAAAGCAGCCAACGGCGGGTTGGTTGATGCGATGTACTGGTTAGGTGAAGGTTATACCGTTTACGCTAAAGAATTAGCGGAAGAAGATCCGGAAGAATCTAAAGCTCACTTTGAGTTAGCCTATTACTGGTTAAGCAAGGCCAATATCGAGAAGCACCCTGCTGCGACTTTAGAGCTGGCTGGTTTTTACCGTCGTGGTGACGTAATTGAAAAAGATGTAGAGAAATCGATTTCTTTAGTCAAACAGGCTGCGGAATGGGGTGAAGTTCAGGCCATGCGCGATCTTGCTTTTATTTATGGGAACGGTTTAGGTGTTGTCGCTGATGACATACAGGCAGATTACTGGACACAAAAAGCAGATAAGATTGAACAGGAAATAGAATAAATAAAAAGCCCGTCAGATGATGGGCTTTTTTAAACGCATAATCATGACGATAAAATTAAATATCGTGCTTATTCCCCTGTGAGGCGGGAGAATCAAAAAAAGAATAAATAGAAAATATTCGATTTTAATGCCTACAGGCTGACAGGCTTTTGATCAACTAAAAACTCAAAACTTAGAAAACAATTAATATTATCTTTTTTCAACTTGGCTCATTCATAGAATCCAAGTACAATACTGCGCTAGTCGAGGGATGCTGCGACGTTTTACAGGCACTAAATGTAAAATCGCTAGGCTCGACCATCGGTCAGACATTCGTTCTGATCAACAACGGCATCCGCGAACAGAACGATCCAATCTATTTTTTCCTAGGAGATCCTGATGAACGCGGTTACTGCTTCATTTACAGATTATAAAGTTGCTGATATTTCACTTGCTGATTACGGCCGTAAAGAAATCAAACTTGCTGAAGCTGAAATGCCAGCCCTAATGGGTCTGCGTAAACGCTACTCAGCAGCAAAACCGCTTGCAGGCGCGAAAATTCTCGGCTGTATCCACATGACCATTCAAACTGCCGTTTTAATTGAAACGCTGGTTGAATTGGGTGCAGAAGTTCGCTGGACTTCATGTAACATCTTCTCAACTCAAGACCATGCTGCTGCTGCAATCGCTGCTGCGGGCATTCCTGTATTTGCTTGGAAAGGCGAAACTGAAGAAGAATACATGTGGTGTCTTGAACAACAAATCAATGTAAATGGCACGCCTTGGGATGCCAACATGATTCTTGACGATGGCGGTGACTTAACGCTACTTGTTCATGAAAAATATCCAGAAGTGATTGCAAAAATTCACGGTGTAACTGAAGAAACAACGACAGGTGTTCAACGTCTGTACGAAATGCTTCGTGATGGCACTTTAAAAGTTCCTGCAATCAACGTAAACGATTCAGTAACCAAGTCTAAAAACGACAACAAATACGGTTGCCGTCACTCACTGAACGATGCAATCAAACGTGGTACAGATATGCTTTTATCTGGCCGTCGTGCGCTTGTAATCGGTTACGGTGACGTAGGTAAAGGTTCTGCACAATCACTTCGTCAAGAAGGCATGATTGTACGCGTAACTGAAGTTGACCCAATCTGTGCAATGCAAGCATGCATGGACGGTTATGAAGTTGCATCTCCATACAAAAATGGCGTGCAAACTGGCAAGAAAGAAGACATCAATGTTGACCTTCTTCAAAACACTGACCTTATCGTAACTACAACAGGTAACTACCACGTATGTGACGCTGCAATGCTTGATTCATTAAAAGCTGGCGCAGTTGTTTGTAACATCGGTCACTTTGATACTGAAATTGATACAGCTTACCTACGTGGCTACAAGTGGGTTGAAGTTAAACCTCAAGTACACCAGGTGTATCGTTCAGAAAATGAAAATGATTACCTGATCCTTCTTTCTGAAGGCCGTTTGGTGAACCTTGGTAATGCGACTGGTCACCCATCACGTATTATGGATGGTTCATTTGCCAACCAGGTATTGGGTCAAATGCATTTATTCGCTGAGAAATTTGCTGATCTTCCAGAATCTGAAAAAGCTGCACAAATTCGTGTAGAACTTCTTCCTAAGAAATTAGATGAAGAAGTTGCTGCTGCGATGGTTGCTGGTTTCGGTGGTGTCTTGACTCAATTGACTCAAGAACAAGCGGATTACTTAGGCATTCAAGTTGAAGGTCCATTCAAGTCTGATGCTTATAAATACTAATTAAACTCCACCCTCTCCCTAACCCTCTCCCATAGGGAGAGGGAACATTCATTACCAAATGTATGTCATCGAGGGTAAATCCTCTCCTGAGCGTGCTTAAAGCACTGCTTTGAAGCTCAGCGCAAGAGAGGATTTAGGAGAGGTAAAACTAATTAAAAAGTATTTATAAAAAGGATTTGAACATGTCTAAACAGATTCCAATTTCATTTGAATTCTTCCCGACCAAAACTGATTTAGGTGCGGAAAAACTCAAAGTTGTGCATCAAGAGCTACAACTCTTAAATCCAGAGTTCTTCTCTGTGACCTATGGTGCTGGTGGTTCCACTCGTGAACGCACCCTGTCTACTATCAATGACTTTAATGGCAAAGGCGCACCTGTTGCCCCTCACTTGTCTTGTATTGGCGATGACAAAGCACGTATTGCTGAACTTCTAGACCTGTACAAATCTCAAGGCATTAACCGTATTGTTGCCCTGCGTGGTGACTTGCCTTCAGGCCAAGTAGGTTTGGGCGAATTACCTTATGCAGCTGATCTGGTTCGCTTTATCCGCGAACATTCAGGCGATCATTTTAAGATTGAAGTCGCAGCTTATCCGGAAATGCATCCTCAGGCTGAAAGCTTTGACAAAGACATTCAGCACTTTGTTGATAAAGTCAATACAGGTGCCAATGCTGCTTTAACTCAGTTCTTCTTCAATCCAGATGCTTATTTCTATTTTGTAGATCGTATCCAGAAAGCAGGAATCGATATTCCAGTTGCGCCAGGCATCATGCCAATTACCAATGCCAGCAACCTGATTCGCTTTGCTGATGGTACCGGCGCTGAGATTCCACGCTGGATTCGCAAGCAACTGGCAACCTATGGTGACGATACTGCTAGCATTAAAGCCTTTGGCCATGAAGTTGTGGTTAAATTCTGTGAGCGTCTGCTTGCAGGTGGTGCACCAAGTTTGCATTTTTACACCATGAATACTACTGACCCGACCCGTCAGCTGGTCACCGATCTTGGTTTAGCTTAAGCCCTTTATTTCACCGATTTTTTGAGTAGAACGATCAATGCCACGTTTTTATATAGATGCTGATTTAACTGTTGATGTCAGCCTTGAGCTTACGGAAACTGTATTTCATCATTGGGTAAAGGTTTTACGCGCGCAAGTCGGTGAAAGCGCGACCCTGTTCAATGGACAGGGTGGCGAATATGACGTGACTTTAACCGAGGTTGCTAAAAAATCAGCCACCGTCTCGGTCAATGCATTTAATCCTGCCAATCGCACACCAAAGTTCCAGGCTTTGCTCGGTCAGGTGATGAGTAAAGGCGACCGTATGGATTATGCGATTCAGAAAGCAGTCGAACTGGGCGTTTCCGAAATTCAGCTGCTGACTTCGGATCGTTGTGAAATGCGTTTAAAGTATGATCGCGACCAGAAAAAGCTGGATCACTGGCAAAGCATTGCTATTGCGGCTTGTGAACAATGTGGTCTAAACATTGTGCCTGAAATTTTAGCGCCCATGTCACTTGAAAAATGGCTGGATACTGAACTTCCGAACACCAAACTGGTTTTAGCACCCAATAAAGATGAAACAGATGTACTGGCAGATGCGACTTTAGATCTTGCCCTGCTGATTGGCCCCGAAGGTGGCTTGAGTGAGGCAGAAATTAGTGCCGCAAACCAGAAAGGTTTTCTCAACTGGTGTATCGGCGAGCGTGTCCTGCGTACCGAAACTGCTCCTGTTGTTGCCCTGTCAATTTTGAATTATGTGCTTTAGTTCATCGGATGGGTAAAAATTTGTCTTTAATTTTGTTGATTTTTACTTTTAAGACATCTAATCTCGACTAAAGAATAATAAATACTTATTAATTGATTTCACACATTTCCTGGGGTTTTTATAACAACAATGCACAAGGACGAAAACCGTTTAGGATGAATACAGGCATTGAATCACATGGTTGATAATCAGGACGACTATATTCAGCAGCATTTGCATGATGCTCAAATTGCGAATACGCTTCGCCATAGTCGCTATTTTTTGCTCAGTATCATGTTGATTTGCCTCTATATTTTTTGTATTTATCACATTCAATATAGTCCTTCTAATACGTATTTTAATACCTGGTTTATTCTGACAGAACTTCTGGTCAGCATGTGCTGGCTGGTGAATACGCTGTATTTCAAACCCGAACAATATAATCAGAAAAGCGCGCACCGCTGGTTACAGATGCAGAGCCTTGCAGTCGGAAGCTGTATCGCGGCCGGTATTTATACAATTTATTACTATTTGCCGCAGGCCAATCCTGTATTTGAAGATATTGAAGCACTGACCTTGTCTGCCTTGTTGCTGATTGTAAGCCAAGCATTTGGCCTGACCTACCTGACCCAGAAACTGAGCTATTTTTGTCTGGTCTTTTTGCCGTCCTTATTCCCTTTTTTACTGTCGCAGCTTGACCATGTCGGTCATTCCAATCCCTTTTTTGGTCTGGCCTTAAACTTTGCGCTCATAGTGATTCTGCTGTGCGCGACAAGTAGTTATCGAATTCACAGCCGCACCTCACGTCTGTATGCGGAAAATGATATTTTGGTGAAAAATGCAGAACAGCAAGTGCATTGGACTGATGAACTGTGCCAGCAACTCAAAACTGAAGTCAATAAATCCAAAGATATTGAACAGCAATTACAGCTCAGTAACCAATTGCTGGAGCAAAAAGTACGGGAACGTACCTATGATATTGAACAGATCAATCATGACCTGAAGAATCAGCAGCAGAATCTAAAACTTGCACATGAAATTGCCGGTATTCGGCCATGGGACTGGAATATTCAAGAGCGCAGCATCACCTTAACCAATCATAAAGACGAAAAGATTCTGCGCGATTCCAAAGATCATCATCTGCAATTACAGTATCTGATTCACCCTGAAGATCTGGCCTATTTTAAGCGCAATATGAAGCAGCATCTGCGTGGCCAGATTGAACGCTATGATGCCACTTACCGGATCAAGCTCAGTGAAGGTGGCTGGAGTTGGGTACATGATATTGGCCGGGTGATCAGTCGTGATCCTAAAAATAAAAAACCCTTGCGTATGGTGGGCATCCGTCGTGATATCCAGCAGGAACGTCTGTCTCAAGAACGTTTAAAGCTGGTGGCCAGTGTACTGGAACAGGCTGCGGAAGGGATTTTCATTCTGAATCCTGAATTAGATTATATCGATGTCAATCCTCACTACGAATACTTGAGCGGTTTTGAGCGTGACGAGATTATCGGTAAATCCTTATTTGATATTGCAGTGCAAAATAAATCCCAGCAACGTACTTTTCAGGCCAATATTGTCAAACAGATTCAAAAGATTGGCTCTTATGATGGAGAGGTTTATGCAAAATTTCTGTCTGGTAAAGAGTCGACCTTATGGCTGCATATTAATGCCGTGACTGATGATGAAGGCAGGATTACTCATTATATTGGTATCGTATCAGATCTGACTGAACGTAAATTACAGGAACAGCGCCTGTCCTATCTGGAAAATTATGACACGCTGACTGACTTACCGAACCGCTTTTATTATAATTATCAGCTGCATCAATATCTAGTTTCGCAAAAAGACTCGATTAAAGAGATGGCTGTGATTCGGCTTAACATCGACCGTTTCCGGCCATTAAATGAATACCTGTCCAATAACGGCGGTGATGAACTTTTACGCCAGGTGGCGCAGCGGCTGCGGATGACCAATGCAGAAGCGCTATTTGTGGCACATCTAAATGGTGATGATTTTGCGATTCTCTATGAAATCTCACATATTCGCCCTTCAGTTCAACACCATTGTGAACGCATCGCTCAGGCCTTTAGCAGACCATTCAATATTTACGGTCAGGATCATGTGATTACCCTGTCCATGGGCGTGGCATTCTATCCTGATCATGGCCGTCAGCTGGATTATTTAAATAATTGCGCCGAACAGGCATTGAACGAAGCCAAAAATCTTGGCGGCAATACTATTTACTTTTATTCCAGTGAAAATCATTCATTACAGAACAAAGGGGTTTTTCTGGAACGGGATCTGCGTAAAGCGATCCAGAATAATGAACTGGTGGTGTATTATCAGCCAAAAATCAATTTCAGCGATCAAAGCATTTATGGCTTTGAAGCGCTGATTCGCTGGAACCATCCAGAAAAAGGTATTATTGCACCAGGGCTGTTTATCCCCTTAGCGGAACAGACCAGCCTGATTTCAGACATTGGCCGCCTAGTGATCCAGCAGGCCGCTAAACAGATTCGCCAATGGAATGATCTGGGCTTTAATCATATTTGTGTATCAGTCAATATCGTGGCGCAGCAATTGCGTCGTGGTCAATTACTTGATGATCTGGACCAAGCCATTGCAGACAACCAGATTTCTGGCGCCAGCCTGGAGCTGGAAATTACCGAATCTTCTTTAATTGAAAATTCGGAAGCGGTCAAAAACCTGCTGAATGAAATTAAACAGCGACATATTCATATTGCCCTAGATGATTTCGGTACAGGTTATTCTTCTCTCTCCTATCTTGCTGATTTTCCGATTGATACCTTAAAAATTGATCGCAGTTTTGTTTGCAAGATTGGGGAAAATAAGCAGGCAGCCATTGTCAGTGCCATGGTGGCCATGGGTAAAGCCATGGGCATGACCGTGGTCGCGGAAGGCATCGAGACTGAAGAGCAGCTAGAATATCTACGTGATTTAGACTGTGATATTGCCCAAGGCTACTTATTTTCCAAACCGCTTCCTGAGCAGGATGCAACCGCTTATTTAGTGCGAGACAAGACGCATCAGACTTATATACCCCAAGTCTAAGTCCATACCCCACCACAATAAGTTTGTTGGAAAAACGGCCGTCTTTGTCTGTCCGAACTGGCTAACAAATGGTATATTCAGGAACATAAATAAATTCTTTGCCCGCTGACCGGGTAATCTTTACAACGATCGAGAGACTGATGGACGAACAATCTTTAAAGCAACAGGCCCTTTACTATCACGAGTTTCCTACCCCGGGGAAAATCAGCGTTACACCAAGCAAACAATTGGTCAACCAACGTGACTTGGCCCTTGCTTACTCGCCTGGCGTAGCTGCACCATGTCTTGAGATTGAACGCGATCCTTCAACTGCTGCATTGTATACGGCTCGTGGCAACCTGGTTGCTGTAGTGACCAACGGTACTGCCGTGCTTGGCTTGGGTAATATTGGTCCTTTGGCTTCTAAACCAGTGATGGAAGGTAAAGGCGTATTATTCAAAAAATTCGCTGGCGTTGATGTATTCGATATCGAAATTGCTGAAAATGATCCAGACAAAATTGTGGATATTGTAGCTGCATTAGAACCGACTTTTGGCGGGATTAACCTTGAAGATATCAAGGCGCCAGAGTGTTTCTATATCGAGCAAAAATTGCGTGAACGCATGAATATTCCAGTATTCCATGATGATCAGCACGGTACTTCGATTATTGTCGGTTCTGCGCTCCTCAACGCGTTACAAATCAACGGTAAAAAAATTGAAGACATCAAGATCGTGGCTTCAGGCGCGGGTGCTGCTGCACTGTCTTGTTTAAATCTGCTTTGCGCTCTGGGTGCTAAAAAAGAGAACATCATCGTTGCCGATTCACGCGGTCTGCTGACTACACATCGCGAAGGCCTGGATGAATCTAAGAAAGCCTATGTACAAGACATTGAAGCTACTCAGCTTGGTGACGTGATTTCAGGTGCAGACATGTTCCTTGGTCTTTCTGCTGCGGGCATTTTGACCAAAGAAATGGTCAAGGTCATGGCTGAAGATCCGATCATCTTTGCCTTGGCGAACCCGGATCCAGAAATTCTGCCTGAACATGCGCATGAAGTTCGTGATGACGTGATCATGGCGACTGGTCGTTCTGACTATCCGAACCAGGTGAATAACGCACTGTGCTTCCCGTACATCTTCCGTGGTGCGCTGGACGTTGGCGCAACCACCATTAACGAAGAAATGAAAATTGCCTGTGTCCACGCGATTGCACGTATGGCACACGTTGAGGCTGATGCGGCGACTTATGGTGAAAAATCAGCATCATTTGGCCGTGAATACCTGATTCCGGGTCCACTGGATCAACGCTTGATCCTAGAGATTGCCCCTGCTGTTGCACAAGCAGCCATGGATTCGGGCGTGGCAACACGTCCAATCACAGATTTCTCGCATTATCGTCAACGTTTGTCTGAGTTTGTCTACAACTCTGCATTCATGATGAAACCAATTTTTGAACAGGCTAAATCTGATCCTAAACGTATTGCCTATGCGGAAGGTGAAGACCTGCGTGTACTTCGCGCAGTTCAAATCGCGGTAGATGATGGTTTGGCAATTCCAATTTTAGTGGGTCGTCCAGCTGTAATTGAAGCCAACATCAAAAAGTTGGGCCTACGTCTTGAAGATGGCGTGAATATCACGATTGTTGATCAGGAAAAGAACCCGAACTATGAAATGTTTGCAGATGATTACTACAACATCATGCAGCGCAAGGGTGTAACGCCTGAATACGCACAGCGTGAAGCACGTCGCCGCTCTACCCTGATCGCAGCGATGCTTGTGAAACATGGCATGGCAGATGGTATGCTGTGTGGTACGTATTCAAGCTATGACATTCACCTGGACTTCGTCAGCAACATCATTGGCAAGAAAGATGGTCATAATACCTTCTTTACCCTAAATGCCTTGATGCTTGAAGACCGTAACTTGTTCATTGCCGATACCTATGTCAACACCAATCCAACAGCTGAACAGCTGGCTGAAATGACCATTCTGGCCGCTGAAGAAGTTCGCCGTTTTGGTATGACACCACGTATTGCCCTGCTGTCTCACTCAAGTTTCGGTTCAGACCAGCATGATGCCAGCGCGCAAAAAATGCGTAAGGTATATGACATCCTGTCTGAAATTGCGCCTGAGCTGGAAGTTGAAGGTGAAATGCACGGTGATGCTGCTCTGGATGAGAACATTCGTCAGTTTGCATTCCCGAATTCACGTTTCAAAGGCTCTGCAAACTTGCTGATCATGCCAAATCTGGATGCTGCCAATATCTCGTTTAACCTGTTAAAGGCAACTTCAGGCAACAACGTAACGATTGGTCCAATTCTGTTGGGTGCTGCGAAACCTGTCCACATTTTGACGCCGACTGCGACCACGCGCCGTGTGATCAACATGACTGCACTGACTGTTGCTGAAATCCAGCAAGCAGAACAAGATGCACTTTAAGCCAATGACAAGATAACGACGCATCAGCCTCGTTTCTTAACTTGAGAAAACCTCTATTCTGTAGCATGATGCTTGTAAGAATAGAGGTTTTTTCATGCAAGTTTATTTAGTAGGCGGCGCAGTTCGAGATCATTTGCTCGGACACCCCTATCACGAAAAAGATTATGTAGTCGTTGGTGCAACCCCCGCGCAAATGCTTGACTTAGGCTATCAGCCCGTAGGCAAAGATTTCCCTGTTTTTCTACATCCCCAAACAAAAGAAGAATATGCACTGGCGCGTACCGAACGTAAATCTAGCGCCGGTTATCATGGTTTTGAGTTTTATACCGATGTCAGCGTTACGCTAGAGCAGGATCTGATTCGTCGCGATCTGACCATTAATGCCATGGCCATGGATGATGCCGGCCAGGTTTATGACCCTTATGGCGGTCAACAGGATCTGGAAAACCGGATTCTACGTCATGTTTCCGATGCCTTTATCGAAGATCCATTGCGCGTACTGCGAATAGCCCGTTTTGCTGCCCGTTATACGAGTGCAGGTTTTGTGATTGCCGATGAAACTTTGGCGTTAATGCAACGCTTGACTGAAACCGGTGAATTAAATGCATTGACACCGGAACGCGTCTGGAAAGAAACTTCCCGTGCATTATCGGAACGTCATGCTGATGTGTATTTTGAAGTATTACGTCAATGTGGTGCTTTAAAGGTACTCTTCCCTGAGATTGATGCCTTATATGGCATTCCACAGCGCCCTGAATATCATCCGGAAATTGACTGTGGCATTCACACCATGATGTCCTTGCAGCAGGCGTGTCGTCAAAATTATAGTCTGGATGTACGTTTTGCCGTTTTAGTGCATGACTTAGGAAAAGCTTTGACGCCGCTTGAAGAATTACCGCGACATATCATGCATGAAGAGCGAGGCATCAAGCCAGTGAATGACCTGTGTGACCGTTTAAAAGTGCCGACGTATACCAAGCAGCTGGCTTTGGCTGTGTGCAAAGAGCATCTGAAATGCCATCAGGCCTTCAATCTTAAGCCGGGAACCTTATGGCGATTATTGCAACGTCTGGATGTGTTACGTCGCCCTGAACGTGTCGAAGCTTTTGTTCAGGCGTGTGAATGTGATTCACGTGGCCGTCTAGGTCTGGAAGATCGTGCTTATCCACAAGCCCAATACGTCCTTGATGCAATGCAGACCGTACGTGCCATCAAGGCACAAGACCTGCCTGCCGATATTCAGGGACCGGATATTGGCGAAATGCTGATTGAACGACGGATTCAGGCACTTGGTGAGCTTAAAGCACAACAAACCGCAACAATTGAATAATAAAAAAAGCACCTTCGGGTGCTTTTTTTATAGCTTAATTTCTCTTTATCAAAAAAGGAATTAAAACTATCTAATTCGCTGGATCAGGAAATATCTGCCGGAAAAGTAATCACCTTTTCCAGTTTCATTTGATTAGTTGCAATCATCAATAAACGGTCAATTCCCAAGGCAATCCCTGAACATTCCGGCATCTTCGGTAAAGCCGCCAGTAAATATTCATCGATGGGCATGACATGCAAGCTAAGTTTGGCTCGTTCAGCATTATCTGCCTCAAAGCGCGAACGTAATACGTCAGCATCAATCAGTTCATCATAAGCATTGGCCAATTCTAAACCTTCGATATACAGCTCAAAACGTGCGGCGACCAGTTCACCCTCTTCATCGATTCGGGTTTTGGCCAAAGAAGCCATTTCAGGGGGGAAATCGGTCAGGAATACTGCGGTATCAAACCCCAGACTCGGTTCAACCATATGTGAAAATAACAAGTCGATATAGCCAAGACGGTCATTTCCCAGATCCAGATTAAGACCAACGCGGCGGCAGCAATCTTTCAATTCCTGTAAAGTTGCCTGAAGCGGATTGAGATCCAGACGATCCATGAACGCGTGCTTATAACTCAAAATGGTCGGACGTATTTCGCCAAAACGTGCTTTCAAGGTCACATTCAACAGATCAGATACTTCAAACATCAAATCTTTTAAACTAAATCCCGGACGATACCATTCCAGCATGGTGAATTCGCTATTGTGCTTACGCCCATGTTCATCATCACGGAAGACTTTACAGATTTGATAAATGGGTCCAGAGCCACTGGCCAATAAGCGCTTCATGGCAAATTCAGGTGAGGTGTGCAAATAATGTGTATGCACTTTACCCAGCACATAGCGCTGTGCCTGTACCGAAGCTAAATGCACATCGGTCACACCGGCTTGAGACAAAATCGGTGTTTCCACCTCTAAGACATCGCGCTCAGCGAAAAACTGACGGATTTGACGATATAAATTCGCACGCGCATGCATGGCTTGAAGGTCACAAGTGGGTTGATACGTCATTGTCATGCCTTCGGCCCACCGTGTGCTGCCCACTCACGACGTAGTGGGTAGGTTTTACGTAAATGATCAAATGCCTGCTGATCCACCACCCTTTCTTTGAGACAGGCACGTAGATTGGCATCATCACGAGCAATATCATAAATTTGCGTCAAATGCCCTTGCAATGCCATTTTCAAATCCTGTCCCTGAAAAAACTGCTCACAGACAGGCAGCTGGGTTTCAAACTGTTTATTAGCTGCAAAACCGAAAGTTTGACAAAAAGCCTCATAGATCATCTGGGTACCACGTGCCTTGCCTTCTAGGCTATAGCCGGCAATATGCGGAGTCACCAAGGTGACCAGATCCAGAAGTTCTGCTGAAATCACCGGCTCATGCTCAAAAACATCCAAAATCGCGGTGCGATGTGTCGCCTGTATATCCTGGATCAGCGCGGCCTCTTCAATAACAGGCCCACGTGCTGAATTAATCAGGATTGCGTCAGGCTGCATTTGTGCCAATGCAGCAGCATTGAATAAATGATAAGTCGGATATGCGCCTGTTGTAGTTAAAGGGACATGAATCGAAATTGCATCCGCCTGCTGTAATAATTCATGAAATTCAACTTGATCAACCTGCTCTCTTTTCACCAAAGGATCATAGCCAATCACGCGCCAGCCCAAGAGCTTCGCCATGTAGACCAGTCGGGTTCCAACATTACCCAAACCGACAATACCCAAGGTAAATGTCGCATTGGCATCGAGTAATTCAGGACGCACCTGCAATAACGCGGTAATCACATATTCAGCCACTGCTTGCGCATTACAGCCGGCTGCATTACTCCATTGAATCCCATGCTGTTCTAATGCAGCAATATCCAAATGATCTGTGCCAATGGTGGCACTACCCACAAATTTAATCGAACTATTCTGTAGCAGTACTTCATTGACCTGAGTCACTGAACGTACCAACAGGCTATCGGCATCTTTGACATCATCTGCGCTTAAGGTTCGCCCTGCACAATGTTGAATGTCACCAAATTCGGAAAAGAAATAATCGGTAAATGCCAGATTTTCATCTGCGACAATTTTCATAATGAGATCCATATGATGCTTGGGCGTATGATAGCGCGTTGACGCCTCTGACTCTATATTTGGCCGATACGTCCATTTTTCAAGATTTTATGAATTAAGTTCAGGACTGAAGAATTTAATATTCAAGATCTGCAGCCTAAAAAGAAAAACCCCAATCTTTCGACTGGGGTTTTTAAAATTTGGCGGAAGCGGTGAGATTCGAACTCACGGAGGACTCACACCCTCGTCGGTTTTCAAGACCGGTGCATTAAACCGCTCTGCCACGCTTCCTTGGCCGCCATCATATAAATAAATTAGATTTTTGGCAATAAAATTTAGCGAAACTTCTATAAAAAGTGGTTTATTCAGCTAAAAATCATCCGGAATCAAAGCCAACCTGAGTATTTTCATTCAAAGATTTGAATCTTGAAATGATCTTGAGTTGTATTTAACTCAGTAGAAAATGATGAGAGAAATAACCGCATTCAGCATCAAGTGGATCAACAATCAAAAAAATTGAGACATAAAAAAACCCAATCAAATTGACTGGGTTTTTAAAATTTGGCGGAAGCGGTGAGATTCGAACTCACGGAGGACTCACACCCTCGTCGGTTTTCAAGACCGGTGCATTAAACCGCTCTGCCACGCTTCCATGGCCGACATGATATAAACAAAAATCACGCTTGGCAAATATTTTTATGCTTTCGCTGCATCAACTGCACAAAATAAAATCAATTATATTAATCTGCTGAATTTTCTGGCTTTTCATAACGAATTGAATTGATGAACCAGAGTTTCTTGCCGGAGGGAGTCACTACTTCGGCTTCATCATCGACCTGCTTGCCCAATAACGCGCGTGCCATCGGCGAACTGATCGAAATATGCTGCGGATGATGATCATAAATTTCATCTACACCGACAATGCGTAAAGTTTTTTGTTCACCTTCTTCATTTTCAATGTCCACCCAGGCACCAAAATAAACTTTTCCTTCCTGCTCCGGGGAAAAATCGATGATTTTCAGTTCTTCGAGGCGCTTGCCGAGATACCTGACCCGTCGATCAATTTTACGCAAAATTTGCTTGTTATATTGGTAGTCTGCGTTTTCAGAACGGTCGCCAAGACTGGCTGCCCAGTTCACTTTTTTGGTAATTTCAGGACGTTCTTCATGCCAGAGATTCTTAAGTTCTGCCACCAATTTATCGTGTCCAGCACGGGTGATTAAGTTGGATTTCATACGTCTTGCTGATCAAATTTTCAGTGTTTTAACTTACAAACAGCTTATTTTATTTACCACTTTAACACAATGGTAAAATTCCAAAAAAATTAACTTTATATTTCAATATCTTAAAATTATTTTTAAAAATAATTTGTGTACAAAATTTGACAATCGTTTTTCAGATCATTAATATGCCACCAACTTCCGGAAATGCTTAATTTTTAATCTATGTAGTTTTTCTACATAATTATCTTTAAATCTCTTGTCATTTTGAATGACGTCATGACTGCCCAACCCTTATTGAATTTATCAAACTGTTAAAATTTCTGGCTTTGTTGGCTGTGATTTTTAGGGCATAAATTACTTGTAGCGGAGACAACATGCACAGTAGTTCATCCACTGGGTCGAGGCTTTGCCTAAGATCTGTAATTTCTTCTCTCCCTTTGAAAGCACTTGTACTGAGCACTGCATTTATTCCCCTACACAGTATCAATGCAAGTAAGACCACACTTCAGTTTGATCATGTGGTCAATAGCAATAAGTTGACCGTGGTTGCGGTTGAAAATCCGACTACTGTATTCCAGGATGGACAACATCTGCATGGCTTCGGTTATGATCTGGTTCGTAACTATGCTAACAATCTGAATGTAAAACTCGATTTTAAAATCGTTCCTGATAATCAGACTGCCCTACAGTGGGTTGCTCAGGGTAAAGCCAATCTGGCTATGACGACTACTGATATACGCACCATTGAAAACAAGCGTTTGACGTCGTTCTCGGCCACTTGTGGCGATGAATCAATTCTGTCGAGTAATGGCTTGAATACCAATTTAAATCTGGTGTTTAAATCTGCTACAGATCCTTTGAGCCAGACGGCCAGTGCTTTTGTCTGCAAAGGCAAACAAAGTGGTGCCATTAAGCAGCTTGCTTCATTTTATAATCAGAATGTCGTGAAAGAGGAATCTTGGACCACCATTCAACGTGATTTGAACAACCGTCTGCCGATCTATGAAGCGAGTTTTAAACAGACAGCGCAGCAGTATGACCTGGATTGGCATTTACTGGCGGCCATTGGTTATCAGGAATCTTATCTGAAACCGAATTCAGTTTCTCCGACGGGTGTGCGTGGTTTGATGATGCTGACCAACAGTACAGCAAAAGCCATGGGCGTGAGTAACCGTACCGATCCGGCTCAAAGTATTCAGGGTGGCGCCAAGTATTATGATCAAATGCTTAGTCGCTATGATCATATTCCTTTTCCAGATCGGAACTGGTTTGCACTGGTGGCTTATAATATGGGTCCAGGTGCAGTGAATCAGTTGCAAAAGCGCATTCAGTCGCAAGGCAAGAACCCGAATAACTGGGTGAACTTATATGCCTATCTGGATCAGAATAAAGCCAATAATGGTCGTTACCGTCAAGCGGTGCAATATGTGACCCGTATTCGTGCTTATCTGGAGCATATCAAGACCACACCACAATTGGTGAATATCTAAGCTAAAACCTTAGCATTAATCAAAATGCCATAAAAAAAGCTTACCTCAGGGTAAGCTTTTTTCGTCTTCATTCAGGCTAATGTTTTAGCAGAATTAAGCCGTGGTATTTTCAAGTACTTTCTTGAACAAATCTTTTTGTTCCTGACTTGGTTTTGCAGTCTGAAGTGCCATCAATTGTGACATATCACCCTGTACTTTGATTTTACCTGTCATGAAGGCCTGCATCGCAGCCGCCATATCAAACTCCAGGAAAACTTTACGTAGAGTTTCGCCATCCATATTCAGCGTGGTTTTGGCATTTGAAGACAAACCTTTTTTGATTGCCCCACTATCTAAAGATAGTTCAGTATTACCTGTAGTGTCCGCTACAACCAAATTAATCGCAAGGTTCGCCAAAGCTGGTGGCAAATTCAAATCGCCAGCTTGCGCAGTTAGAGTTTCTACAGTTGAAAACCAATCATCAGTTAAAAAAGCAGGCATGATCTTTCCTCAAATTATTTGTTCATTTGTGTCGACTATCCAGACGACATCATGTTGAAGCTATTATGCTTGTGCTTTGTTATATCATGATCATTAGCGCAAAGGCTAACGAATTTTGTACGCGCCGTTCAATTTTTGTAGTTCTATTTTTATTTATGTTTATAAGCAGACATCAACCCGCAGGCTGATGTCTACACGTTCTAAAATTAGTCTGCAGCAAAGCCCAGATTGACCATATTGATCCGACGGTTCTCGCCTTCCACAGCTTCTTCAGTTGAATCACCGCCTTTGAAGTCGAATTCACGCTGGCTGTCCAGCACTTCAAAATCAAATAATTCACGATCGACCAGCTGCGATGGCGAAACATTTTGCAATGCGCCAAAAATGCTGTGCAGACGTTTTGGATGTGCTTTATCCCAATCACGTAACATGTCATTGATAATTGCGCGCTGCAGGTTGTCCTGAGAGCCACATAAATTACATGGAATAATTGGAAATTGACGCATTTCTGCATATTTGATGATGTCTTTTTCTTCCACATAGGCCAGTGGGCGAATCAGAATGTTCTTTTTGTCTGAAGACAACAGTTTTGGTGGCATAGCTTTCAAGCTGCCGCCATGGAACAGGTTCAGGAAGAAAGTCGCCAAGATATCATCACGATGATGGCCTAAAGCAACTTTGGTCGCGCCAATTTCCTGCGCAAAACCGTATAAAGAACCACGACGCAAACGCGAACAGACTGCACAATAGGTTTTGCCTTCTGGCGTCAGTTTTTTGGTAATGCTGTAGGTGTCTTTTTCCAGAATGTAATACGGAATGTTATTTTCTTCTAAATAACGCGGCAGAACATCTTCAGGGAAGCCTGGCTGTTTCTGATCCAGATTCACAGCCACTACATCGAAATTGATCGGTGCGATGCGCTTGAACTGTAGCAGGATATCCAACAGGGTATAACTGTCTTTACCACCAGAAATACACACCATGACCTTATCGCCTTCTTCAATCATCTTGAAGTCACGAATGGCATGTCCGACCTGGCGGCGAAGCTTCTTCAACAAACGGTAGTAGGCTGAGCTTGTTGGCAGTTCAGGTTTGAAATTAAATCCTTGTTCGGACTCAACTGGCGAGTACATAGACGAGATTAACCCATAAAAAAAATACCGCGCAATTTTAGCCGATTCAGACCGCTATCGCATCAAAAGAATTTATTTTCATGAAAATGTCTTATTAGTTTCATTTTCATGTTTTATTTAGATTGATATATTGAACGATTGCGTTCATTTTTTAGTCAAGATGCTTATCTTTTGGACTTTTCCACAGTTGTCCACAAAAGCTGTGGATAACTTTGTGGATTGAAACAGACTTGACAACTTGTCCGGCTCAAAAGATAAGGCTTTTCTTTGAATTGATCATTTTTTGATCAATTTAATTATTAATAAAAATCAAATAGTTAACCCTGTCAAGCCTAAGGTTTTAAATTAAATCATATTTTTTTTTCTATCGCTAAAATGTAAAAAATGACTTGCATTTACAAACTCGTTTATAAATGCAGCGCACAAGTCTTTTCATTCCGTAATTTTTTGTTAAACTCTTTATTAAATTTTTCTCGCTTGTGTTTACTTAATATAAACAATGAAAATAAATGTGCATGTTTTGGGGCGTTATGGGATCAGTGGTTTGCTATTGGCAAGCTGTTGTCATTTTGCTTATGCTGGTCAAACGATCTATCAATTACGCGACAGTAATGGCAGTACTTTATTGACTAATAAGAAAAGTCGCTATAATCATCTACAGGTAGAAAAGAAAACCTATTATCCAGACAGCAATATTCACAGTTATAGCAACTGGGGCTCGAGTGAAGCCTCGGTATTGCCTAGCTATAGTAGAAATAAAAATGCCTATGACTCGATCATCCGTCAGGCAGCACAAACCTATGGTGTATCTGAAGGCTTGATTAAAGCTGTGATGCATACCGAATCCGGTTTTAATGTACAGGCACGCTCTCCAGTCGGTGCACAGGGCTTAATGCAACTCATGCCGGCGACTGCCCGTCGTTTTAATGTCAGCAATGCTTATGACCCGCAGCAGAATATTATGGCAGGTGCCAAATATCTGGCCTGGTTATTAAAACGCTTTAATGGCAATACCACCTTGGCACTGGCAGGCTATAATGCTGGTGAAGGTAATGTCGCTAAATATAAGGGCGTACCACCGTTTCGTGAAACTCAGGACTATGTCCGTCGTGTCAGCAGCCGTTATCAGAACCTATATGCTCAAGGTCTAGGTAATCATAGTGCTGCCTATACAGCATCTTCTGATACTGGCCGTGTGATTGCCAGTTCTGACAATTATTCGACTGGAACCACCACAGCTTCCAATATTCAGGCTGCCAAGTATCAGCGTCAGATCATTGCTCAAGCGGATGGCAGTTTCACCGATGCACCGGCAGGCTCTTATGCCACCGCCAATGCGTCAGCATCTGCAAAAATATATTTAAGTGAATAATTCCTAAACAGCTTTGTTTTTAAAGACCTATGTTTTTATTTGTACAAAGAATATCCTGTGTTTTTTGTAGCCAAATGCTATTTTTTCCTTGAATTCTTCTCGATTTCACCGCATATTGATTTCAATGATTTACATTTAATAATCAGATTATTTTTCTGTAATAAGAGGATTTCTCAATGATGCGGATTGGTTTGTTCTTGCTAACCAACCTCGCGGTACTGGTTGTAGCTGGCATTATCTTGTCACTCTTCGGTGTCGGTAGTTACCATGGCGCAGGTGGCTTGAATCTAGGCAACCTGTTGGTCATCTGTTTTGTGTTCGGTATGGTCGGCTCAATGATTTCCCTGTTCATGTCTAAATGGATGGCGAAAAAGACCACGGGTACTGAACTGATTGACCCGAATGCACCTCGTAACCAAGCTGAAGCCTGGTTGCTCCAAGAAGTTGCACAACTTTCTCAGCGTGCAGGCATTAAAATGCCGGAAGTGGGTATTTTCCCCTCTTACCAGTCGAATGCCTTTGCCACCGGCTGGAACAAAAATGATGCTCTCGTTGCGGTATCAACTGGCTTGCTTGAGCGTATGAACAAAGACGAACTTCGTGCTGTATTGGCGCATGAAATCGGTCACGTTGCCAATGGCGATATGGTGACTCTTGCCCTGATCCAGGGTGTGGTGAACGCCTTTGTAATGTTCTTCGCACGTGTCGCAGGTGATTTTATTGATCGCAATGTCTTTGGTCGTGAAGAAGGTGAAGCTCCGGGTATTGCCTATTTCGTAATTACCATTGTGCTGGATATCGTGTTCGGTATCTTGGCGTCGTCGATTGTGATGTGGTTCTCTCGTCACCGTGAATACCGTGCTGATGAAGCAGGCGCACGTCTGGCAGGTAAACAAGCTATGATTTCAGCATTACTGCGCTTACAGGCAGAATCTGAAATGCCAGATGCCATGCCGAAAGAAATGAAAGCATTTGCGATTTCTGCGGGTAAAGAAGAAGGCTTTAGCCTTGCTGCATTGTTCCAGACACATCCAAGCATCGAACAGCGTGTCGCTGCATTGCAACAACTTGATTGTGCTTAAGTAAAACTTTAGTTTTGATTCAAAAAAAGCCTGCTATTGCAGGCTTTTTTATTGGATTTAATTATTCTTTAGCTGACCTATCATTGGCTGAACCATTGATACAGCGCCACAGCACCCCACCCGATCGCGATAACAAATAAAATCAGGAATAAAGTGCCTAAAATATCGGGGATGTGAATCCAGATCCAGGCCACCACGGGATTGCGCCAGAATGCAGATTGCTGTTGTTTGCGCTCCAGACTTTCATGCAAAAATGGATGCACCACATGCCGGTCACTGCTAATCTGATATTCCTCACGAATATGCAAGTGTACGACATCGAGTGCCTTGCGACTGGGCCGGATAAAAATATCAAAGACCGTGCCCGCCACCGGAATAAATCCTACTACCGCATCGATCGCCGCCATCTTCATCACTGGATTGAGTTTGGCACTCGGCACCCCGATCTGTTTGGCCTTATGAATGGCATAACAGGTCAATACAAAACCGGCAATATCTCCCGCAACCGGAATCGTACTTAAAGCCGCGTCTGCCCCTACTCCTTGCTTGGTAAACGGAATACGCACCACGGAGTCCATCATATTGGCAAACTTGGCCAGATCACGTTCCAGACGTATCACCTCTTGTTGGCTTAGTTTTGGTTTTTGTCCAGGCTCAGGCATAGGTTATTCCAGAAATGATGCTGATTTTCTTGAGCATAAAGTATTTTTTCTACGCTGATGTATCAATCTGTGAATTAAAACAATAATTTGGAAGCAACGAATAAATACAGAATCACACCGGTAGCATCGCAGATAGAAGTCACTAACGGCGCCGAAGCACTGGCAGGATCAAGTTTGAGTTTATTTAAAATAAAAGGCAGACTCATGCCGATCAGGCAGCCCATCAATACAATCCCGAGCATACTGATGGCCAGCACCACAGCTACCATGATATCTCCCCGAATATAACCCAGAATGGATACCGCAATCGCCATAGTGCCGCCTAAGCACAGCGCCACCAGAGATTCGCGACTGAGCAAATTAAACCAATCCTTAAATTCGACATCGCCTGTGGCCAAGGCACGCACCATCAAGGTGGCTGATTGCGAACCGGCATTCCCGCCACTGCCTACCAAAAGTGGCAAGAAAAATACCAACACGATATGTGCGGCAATGATCTCTTCAAAGTGTGCAATGCCGATTCCCGAGAGCAGACTGCCAAAAACCAGAATGACCAGCCAAAAGACCCGCTTCTGATACAGGGTCAAAATCGGGGCAGTTTTAAGGCTCAATTCAGTCAACGGTGTCACTGCACCCGACTTTAAAATATCTTCAGTGGTTTCGGCTTCGACAATGTCCATAGCATCGTCATAAGTAACAATTCCTAAGAGTTTTTGCTGTGCATCAACTACAGGCAGAGCAATAAAATCATAATAGGCCAAGGCTCGAGCTACAATTTCCTGATCATCTGTTACCTGAGCAGAAATGACGTCACGTTGCATCACCTCGGCAATGCTCAGCTCAGGTAAGGCCTGTATGATCTGCCTTAAGGAAATCACACCGATCAGCCGTTCTTCTGCATCGACAATATAAATCAAATACAGGGTTTCCTGCCCGGCGGCCACCACACGTAAAGCCTGTATCGCTTCATCCATGGTTAAATCGGGTGAGAGCGTCACAAAACTTGAGCTCATCATGGCACCCGCTGTACCTTCCGGATAGATGGCCAGATCTTTGAGTGTCTGCTGGGATTCTTCAGATAATGCGCTCATCAATTGCAGCTGTAGCGGCGGCGAAAACTGCTTATAAATATCGACAAAATCATCAGAGGGCATTGCGTCCAGAATGGGAACAAGTTCTGAAATGGATAAGTACTTTGTCACGTTTAACTGCTGCCCTAGGGGCATAAAGGCATAGACCAAGCTTGATTCATTCAGTTGCCTTAAAATTTGGGCCTGTTGCCGAGCATCTAAACGACTTAAAATGCGCGCCTGATCGGCGACATTCAGCTGACTGAGTAAGCCTACAGCGATGTCGTGATTTTCAGAATGTAATTGTTGTTGGATATGCTGGATTTTCTCTGAAATTGTCGGCATAAGCAGCTCATTATAAAAGTCTGGCATTCAAGAGATGTTTGTCCTGATCCCTGTATCCTAATTTTTCATGTGAATAATTTTAATGATCATGCTGCAATATGACGATATTTTTTGTATAAATCAATTCCTCGATATTTAGCCAGAAAAAAGCCTGACTGAGTCAGGCTTGTTCACTTTCTAAAGATGGATGCTCTATCACCACTGATTGAGAAACCGTTTTTTTAATCATGAGACTACGGATCAATACATACATAAAGGGAATAAACAGCAGTACCAGGACAGTAGCAAATAGCACCCCACCAAAAACACTACTGCCAATCTCCTGCCGGCTGATTGCACTGACGCCCGTGGCAAACATCAAAGGCAATACACCCGCTGCAAATGCAATGGAAGTCATGACAATAGGACGCAAGCGTAAGCCCGCAGCCATTATCGCGGCCTGAACCGGAGTATGACCTGCCCGCTCTGCTTGTGCAGCAAACTCTACAATCAAAATTGCATTTTTACAGGACAGACCGATAGTCGTCAGCAAGGCGATATGAAAGTAAATATCGTTCGCAAAACCAAACCAGACACAGAACAGAATACTTCCTCCCACGCCCAGAGGAATCGCGGTCAACACCACAGCAGGAATCGTCCAGCTTTCATAGAGTGCCGTTAAACATAAGAAAATAAAGGCAATCGAAATTAGATACAAGAAAATAGCTTGCCCACTGCTACGTTTTTCTTCTAAGGCGGCTCCACTCCAGGCCAAATTTACTCCGTCTTGTTCATCGACTAAAGCTTCGACATCTTGCATGGTTTGACTCGAAAATTGATCTTTGGGAATACCTGCATACACAGGCACGGCGTTATAGCCCATATAACGGTTTATACTATTCGGTCCACCTTGCCAATTCAGCGTAGTGAATTGATTAAACGATAACATTTCGCCTTTGCTATTACGGACATGCCAATGTGCCAAATCTTCAGGTTTAGAACGGAACTCCGCTTCGCCTTGCATGATGACCCGTTTGATTTGCCCACGATCAATAAAGTCGTTGATATAAGTACCACTCCAAGCCGCAGCCAACGTACTGTTAAAACTTTGCTGAGGTACGGCATATTTGAGTAAACGTTCTACATCCAGTTTAATATTCAGCTCGGCACTTTCTTTGGGTACATCAAGTTGTAAATATTCAATCGATGATTTTGCTTTGGCACGAGTTTCAATCTCAGAGAAGGATTGCTGTAAAAACTCGCTACCCCGTGAATCTAGATCTTGTAACCAGAAGTCGACCACACGTCCATTACTTGACATAGAAGGTGCCATAAAGAAAATCTGGGCATTGGTATGATTGGCAAAGTGCTTTTGTGCACGATCTACAATAGCAAAGACGGTATCTTCAGGATTTTTACGCGCTGCCCAGTCCTTTAATACGACAAAGAGCTGACCACGATAAGGCCCAACCCCAACATTGTTTCCGCTATACCAAATCCCAATGCTTTGAATGCGCTCAGATTCATGTTGCATTAAATAGTCCTGGACTTCACGCCCTACTTTTTCTATCTCAGAACGTGGTGCATTACCCGGCATCACAATTTGACCCATGACAAAGCCCATATCTTCCGTTGGCATTAGCCCTTCGGGCAAGGTTTTATAAAGCCAGCCAAAGCCTAAAACACATATACTAAATACAGCCAACATCGTCATTTTAAACTGCATGCTACGTGCAGAAAGCTTTTGGTAACGTATGGTGAGCTTATCCATGCCACGATTAAAACGCTGTGCCCATTTTGGTTGATGTGGTTGACGTTTTAGCAGTTGCGCTGCAAATGTAGGGGTGATGATAAGTGCCACCAATAAAGAAAGTAGCATTGCCACGACCAACGTGATGGAAAACTGACGATAGATGACCCCTGTCATACTGCCAAAAAATGCCATGGGAATAAATACAGCAGTTAAGACCAGAGTAATCCCGATCAATGCACCGCTAATTTCCTTCATTGACTTTAAAGCTGCAGCCTGAGCATCCAAATGTTCTTCATGCATCAAACGTTCAATGTTTTCCACGACCACAATGGCATCATCGACCAGCAGGCCAATCGCCAAAATCAGGGCAAACAAGGTAAAACTGTTTAAGCTCATTCCTAATACATACAGCACCGCAAATGTGGCTAAAACTACAATCGGAATCGTGACTGCAGGAATAATAGTGGCGCGCCAGTTTTGCAGGAAGATAAACATCACCAAGACTACCAGTACCATCGCTTCAACCAGAGTTTTCGCGACTTGTTCAATTGAACTGGTAATAAATGGGGTTTTGTCCATGGTCATACGTAATTGATAATGTGCAGGCAAATTGGCTTGGGCATTTTTCAATACCGTTTGCATCTGCTCTGAAACCGCAATCGCATTACTCCGTGGCGCCAATTGAATCGATAATGCAGCGGATAAATGACCGTTGGTATAATTTAAATGGTTATAACTTTCTGCCCCTAACTCAACACGTGCGACATCTTTCAAGTATAGCACTGAACCTGAATCTGTTGTTTTCACAATAATTTTTTCAAATTCATCAATGCTACTTAAACGTGATCCCGCACTGACCTTAGCATTCATGTATTGATCTTGTGCTGTCGGTAATCCACCAATAGAACCAGACACAAGTGGTGCATTTTGTACCTCGACTGCATTGCGAATATCACTCGGCATCAGATTAAATTGGCGCAGTTTATGTGGAGTGAGCCAAATGCGCATCGCATAGCCTGCGCCATAAAGCTCCACCTCACCCATCCCGTCAATACGGGAAAAACGCGGTTCAACATGCACCATTAAATAGTCAGCAAGCTCTGTCGGTGTCGCCTTCCCTGATTCATCATATAAACTCAGTAATGCAAATTGATCATAACCTTGTTTATAAACAGCCACTCCATTTTGCTGGGTTTCTTCAGGCAATCGACTTAGCACACCATTGACCGCATTTTGCACTTGCAACAGTGCCTGATCGAGATCCACGCCTTGCTCAAACGACAGGGCCAGATTTGCACGCCCCACGCTACTGTTGGACTGAAAGCTTTCCAAACCTTCAATGCCTTTTATCGCTTGTTCTAAAATTTGCGTGACCGATTGCTCAACGGTTTCCGCAGATGCACCACGATACCCCGCAGAAACACCTAACGCAGGTGCATCCATATTCGGCATATGCTCAATCGGAATTTTTTGCAGTGCAAAAATTCCTAATACCATCATGATAATGGCAATCACGGTTGCAAATTTAGGTCGATAAATAAAAAAGCGTGACAACATGAATAAAAATCCCCATCAGATGCATTCTCACGACGCATTCTTGTATGAATAGATGATTTCTATAGCAATTTTCACACCATGCTGAAAACGCAACCAGCTATCGGATAAATTTTAACGATAAAAAAATCCCCGTATAAACGGGGATTTTTAAGCTCTAGAGTTTTCCTTTGTTTTAAGCACGCGATTTTTTGATGATGAGTTGGCGAATCAAAACATACATAAATGGAATAAAAATCAGCACCAGCAATGTTCCAAAAATGACACCACCAAATACACTCACACCAATTTCCTGACGACTCACCGCACCAGCGCCTGTAGCAAAGACCAGCGGTAAAATCCCTGCGCCAAAGGCCAAAGAAGTCATCAAAATTGGACGTAGACGTAAAGACGCACCTTCTAGTGCGGCTTCTACTACCGATTTACCTTGTTGCTGCGCTAATGAAGCAAATTCCACAATCAGAATGGCATTCTTACAGGACAGACCAATGGTAGTCAGCAAGGCAATCTGGAAATAGATATCATTCGGGAAACCAGCCAGATAACTGAAAATAATATTGCCGCCAATCCCGAGTGGAATAGCTGACATCACGGCGGTTGGAATGCTCCAGCTTTCATATAAAGCCGCCAGACAAAGAAAAATAAAACCAATTGAAATCAGATACAGCCAGATCGCCTGATTATTGGACTGTTTTTCCTCGAAAGAAAGACCGCTCCAGACCACATCCACCCCTTCCTGCTCGGCAACCAAAGCTTCCACATCCTGCATGGCCTGACCGGAACTGCTATCTTTAGCCCGATCCGCTTCCATTTGCAATGCGGTATAACCCATAAAGCGGTTGACCACTTCAGGGCCACCACTCCAGCCTACTTGCGAGAAGTTGCTGAAAGGCACCATCTGATTCTGGTCATTGCGCACATGCCACTGTGCCAGATCTTCCGGCTTAGAACGGAATTCAGCATCACCCTGCATAATCACCCGTTTAATCCGGCCGCGATCAATAAAGTCATTGATATAACTGCCTCCCCAAGCACTGGATAAAGTACTGTTGATTGCCGATTGAGTCAGGCCGTTGGCCATGGCCTGTTTCTGATCAATATTGACACGTAGTTCTGCTTTGTCAGGATTAGAACGCTTGCCCAGATTTTCAAAGCTTGTATAGTTGCCCGCCCGAGCTTCCAGCGCTTTAAATTGCTGTTCCAGATATTGCCGGCCATTGCCATTGATATCTCGAATCCAGAAATCCAGACCATCGGTTTGTCCCAGACCATTGACTGAAGCTGGCATGGACACATTAATTTGTGCATTGCGATTACTTTGAAAATGCTTCAAGGCCCGTTCACGAATCGCTTGTGCAGTATTGTCCTGACCGGAACGCTCATCCCAATGTTTCAACGCTACAAAACCGGTCGCGAGGTTCTGACCAGTTCCAGAGAAATTTCGCCCATAACGGATCATCACCAGATTGACATTAGCTTGTTCCTGATCCAGAAAATACTTACGGACTTCTTCACCGATCTGAATGGTATTTTTCATCGGAGCGCCTTCCTGCAATTTGATTTGCAAGCTTAAGATCCCCTGATCCTCACTCGGCAAGAAACTGGTCGGCAAAGCACGATAGAACAGCGCAAACACACCGATCAATCCAGCAAACAATAGTAGACAAATCGCCTGACGCTGAATCGTGAGTTTAGACAAATTCAGATAACGATGTTTTAAATGATCCAGTTTCTGGTTAAACCAGGATGCCCATTTTGCCGGTTTAGGATTCGGTTTTAGAATAAGCGCGCACAATGCTGGGGTTAGAATCAATGCCACCATTAAGGACAGCGACATGGCCGCAACCAAAGTGATAGAAAATTGGCGATAGATCACGCCAGTCGAACCACCAAAGAAAGCCATCGGAATAAAGACTGCGGTCAAAACCAAAGTAATCCCGATCAGTGCTCCACTAATTTCCTGCATGGATTCCAGGGCCGCGTCCTTGGCAGACAGTTGCTTTTCATGCATCAACCGTTCGACGTTTTCCACCACAACAATCGCATCATCCACCAACAGGCCGATCGCCAGAACCAGCGCAAATAAGGTTAAGGTGTTGATACTCATACCCAGTGCATACAGCACCGCCATCGTACCCAAAATCACCACTGGAACAGTCACGGTAGGAATCAAAGTGGCACGCCAGTTCTGCAAGAAAATGAACATCACAATGATGACCAAGATCACGGCTTCGATCAGGGTTTTGATCACTTCTTTAATTGATTCTTGTACAAAAGGCGTATTGTCACGTGGGTAAGCAATTTTATAGCCTTCAGGCAATTGCTGGGAAATACGGGCAATTTCAGCCTTAATCAGATTAGAGGTGGCAATGGCATTGGCCCCTGAGGCCAGTGAAATACCCAGACCTGCTGATGGATAACCATTATTGGTACTATAAGACTGATAATTTTCAGCACCCAGTTCTACCCGCGCAATATCTTTCAAATAAATAAAGCTGCCGGCACGATCCGATTTGACAATAATATTCTGGAATTCTTCTACAGTTTTTAGCCGTGAACCCGAAGTAACTTTGGCATTCAGGTATTGCTCGTCTATGGCTGGAAGATCACCAATCGCACCAGCAGCGACCTGAGTATTCTGGGCTTCAATCGCAGCACGCACATCGCTTGGCATCAGGTTATATTGTTTTAATTTTGCCGGACTCAGCCAGATCCGCATCGCATATTGTGAACCAAAAACATCAACCTCACCAATGCCTTCAATCCGGGAAATGTCCTGTTCCAGATGGGTCATCAGATAGTCGGAAAGTTCAATATTGTTGCTGCGCCCCGACTCATCATACAGGCTAATCACCATATGAGTATCGCCAAGCGATTTAAAGACATTAACACCTTGGCGTTGCACATCTTCCGGTAATCGGTTGAGCACGCCATTAATCGCATTTTGTACCTGCACCTGTGCGGTATCTGGGTCGGTGCCATTTTCAAAACTAATGCTGACCCGGCTGCGTCCTGAAGAATCACTACTCGAACTGAAATACAGCAGATGATCAATGCCTTTGATTTGCTGTTCCAGCACTTGAGTCACGCTTTCTTCCACAGTTTCCGCAGAAGCGCCGCTATAAGTTGCTGCCACCGTTATCCTTGGCGGGGCAATGTCCGGATAACGTTCCACTGGCAGGTTCATTACTGCGAACAGGCCGATTGCCATGACAACAATCGCCAGTACCCCAGCAAAGATCGGGCGGTGGATAAAAAATTTAGACAGCATAAGTCCGGGTCACTTTTAATTAAATAAGGGTAAATTGATGCAGAACATAAGCATGCTATATCCAAATATTCAGTGACATAGCACTAGAATGCAAGAATTAAACACATAAAAGCTGCGATAAAAACCAATCATGGAGAAATTATGGATAATCCCTCTTGAGCACGTTCTTGAGATTGCTCTTCCCTATTTATTAATAGCATTTTTCCAAACAAAAAACCCTGCAGATGCAGGGTTTTTTGGTGAATCAATTAAGCGGATTAAGCGCTGAACTGGTTCATTGTGTTTTTAGAATCATCACCAGCTTTCAATGCATTGTCACCAGCGAAGATTTCTTTGTGGTCATCACCGATGTCAGAACCAGCCATTGCTTGGTGTTTAACACATGCGATACCGCCGCGGATTTCTTTACGTTGTACGCCAGCAACATAAGCCAACATACCTTCAGTACCGAAGTAACCTTGAGCAAGCTCATGCGTAGAAAGTGCAGCTGTGTGGTAAGTCGGAAGTGTGATCAAGTGATGGAACACACCCGCTTCACGAGCAGCATCAGCTTGGAATGTACGAACTTTTTCGTCAGCTTCAGCAGCCAGTTCAGTTGCATCGTACTCAGCGCTCATTAACTTAGCACGGTCGTAAGCAGAAACGTCTTTACCTTCAGCAACCCAACGGTCATATGCTTGTTGACGGAAGTTTAAAGTCCAGTTGAACGAAGGCGAGTTGTTATAAACAAGTTTCGCATTTGGAACTGTTTCACGTACACGGTTAACCATGTGAGCAATTTCAGCAACGTTAGGCGTTGCAGTTTCGATCCAAAGAAGATCAGCACCGTTTTGTAGGCTAGTTACACAGTCAAGTACAACGCGGTCGATTTGCGTGCCTTCACGGAACTGGTATAGACCAGAAGCAAGACGTTTAGGACGGTGAAGTTTACCATCACGCTTGATCAGGATTTCGTCTTCTTGCGCTTCTGAAATGTCGATTTCAGTTGTATCTAAGTAGCTGATGTATTGAGAAGCGATGTCGCCTGGCTCTTTAACCACTGGGATTTTTTGAGTCAAGTCAGCGCCTTCAGAGTCAGTACGTGCAACGATGATACCGTCGTCAAGACCCATTTCCAGGAATGCATAGCGAAGAGCGTGGATTTTCGCGATGAAGTCTTCGTGTGGAACTGTTACTTTACCAGCTTGGTGACCACATTGTTTCGCATCAGAAACCTGGTTTTCGATTTGTAGTGCACAAGCACCCGCTTCGATCATTTTCTTAGCAAGTAAGTAAGTCGCTTCTTCGTTACCGAAACCAGCGTCGATGTCCGCAATAATTGGCACAACGTGAGTTTGGAAGTTGTCGATTTGTGAAGTGATTTCAGCTGCTTTAGCAGTGTCGCCCGCTTCTTGTGCTTTTTTAAGTGCACGGAACAAGTCGTTTAATTCTTTCGCGTCAGCTTGACGTAAGAAAGTGTAGATTTCTTCGATCAATGCAGGAACAGACGTTTTTTCGTGCATAGATTGGTCAGGAAGTGGACCAAATTCTGAACGAAGCGCTGCAACCATCCAACCAGAAAGGTAGATGTAGCGACGTTCAGTTGTACCGAAGTATTTTTTGTTCGCAATCATTTTTTGTTGCGCGATGAAACCGTGCCAGCAACCTAGTGATTGAGTGTATTTGCTAGAGTCTGCATCATAAGCAGCCATATCACGACGCATAATTGCCGCTGTATATTTCGCAATGTCTAAACCAGTTTTGAAACGGTTTTGAAGTTGCATACGCGCAGCATCTTCAGGACTGATGTCTGCCCAAGTGTTACCGAATTTCGCTTTTAATTCGCGAATTGCATCAATCGCTGTTTGGTATGTAGTCATGATATATTCCTGTAATAATATTAGGATTTTTCTGCAACGAACCGCTCAAATCACACCCTCAATGACTTGTTCAGATTTTCGACGATCCGTTGGGATAGCTAAAGATTAGTGGGCTTATGAAAATTAATCCAATAGTCTGCAAGAATCTTCAGTATTTATTTAAAAAATGAGTAGATCAAAGTCTTAGTACAATCTTGATAAATTATATTAAATTAGTGTTTTATATAAATTTATTTAAAAATAAAAATGGATAAAATTTCTGCATGTTGCTTAAAAATAATTCATTAGACTTAAGTCTGGATATGGGTTTTATGCCCTTTTATTTTTAAAAAATGCTGATCTTCGATGATTTATTCAACTTAAGGAATTTTTGATTTAGTTTACTTTTCACTCAAATCTTGAACGTAAAAACGGCCTTTATGATTTTCTTTTAAAGCGAAAAGAGGGCTTTCATTCCAATTTATAAAAAGGCTAAATGATGGTCCATTTAACGTGCATCTTTTCTCTTATGTACACTTTGAATAATGGAGCTTAAGCCTGTGTTAATTCTGTAAACTTTATCAGTGAGCACATGGCTTTTTTTCATCGGCGCTTTACACAAGGCCCGGCAATTATGGCATAATCATCATAATTTCTTGTATTTATTCTCGGTATTTCTTTTATGAATCTGGAGCGGGTCGATCTCAATCTATTAATTTATCTTGATGTACTTCTTCGCGAAAAAAATGTCACACGTGCAGCAGAACAATTGGGTGTTACCCAGCCTGCCATGAGTAATATTTTACGCCGATTACGCAATTTATTTAATGATCCTCTCCTGATCCGTTCTTCTGAAGGCATGACTCCGACCGAACGTGCTTTAGAATTACAGCCCCGCATTCGGGATGCCCTGGCTGACTTGTCCATGATTCTGGAACCACGTACCGAGTTCCGCCCTTATACCTCAAATCGTGTCTTCCGGATCATGACTTCGGATTATGCAGAAGCCACGCTGGTTCCGCGTCTGGTTAAAGCTCTACGTTCAGAAGCGCCGAATGTGGTATTAGATTTTCTGACGCCAAGTGACGTGTCGTATCGTGACATGGAACAAGGCAAGGTCGATCTGGCAATTAACCGCTTTAATGAGATTCCGCAAAGTTTTCATCAGGTTCTGGTCTGGCGTGACAGCTTTTCTTGTCTTTTAAATAACAAGCATCCTGCCGCAAGCAACTTAAACCTTAAAAGTTACCTGGATGCACAGCATATCTGGGTGTCTAAAACCGGTATGGGGGTTGGTTTCGGGGTAAATCCTGAAAAACAAGCCGGTTTAGGCTGGATTGATCAGGCTTTGGAACGTATTGGCCAGAAACGTAAAATTTCGGTATTTACCCGTCATTACCAAATGCCGGGATTATTGGCTTCCAATGTTGATCTAGTAGCAACACTGCCTTCACGTATTGCACGTCTGCAAGCCAAGAATCACAATTTAATTCTAAAAGATCCGCCGTTTTATATCCCAGAATTTGAATTAAAAATGGCATGGTGCCCTTTATTGCATCATCATCCGGCACATCGCTGGTTACGTCAGCTGATTTTATATGTTGCACGCCAGATGATTGAAGAAGAAAACCGTGAATTCCTGAGCAATAATTCTCAATTTTCACATTATTAAACTCAAAATCTTCTAAATTCTTATTTTTTAAGATTATACTTTGAAGACTTGAGATGTCGTTGTTACACCTCAAGTCTTTTTTTGTGTTAAAAATATCCCAAGATACTATTCATCCACAGGTGGATTTGTGAGCCTCTTACAAAATATCGTGATTATCTTAATACTCATCACGGGGGCCGGTTTTTTATCTTTAACTGAAATCGCCCTCGCTGGTGCCCGTAAAGTCAAACTCAAAATTCTGGCTGAGTCGGGTGATCATCGCGCTCAAAAAGTTTTAGATCTACAAGAAAATTCTGCGGACTTCTTTGCAGCCTCTCAAATTGGTTTAAATGCAGTTGCCATTCTCGGCGGTATTTTAGGTGAAGGTGCCTTCCGCCCTTATATTTATAATTTTGTTTCCCGCTTTTACCAAGGACCTTGGGCTGACAATATTAGCTTTGCGCTCTCCTTTACTGTCGTCACTTCATTATTTATTTTATTTGCGGACCTGATGCCGAAACGTCTGGCCATGATTGCGCCAGAAAAGATCGCAGTCTCAGTCATCGAGCCAATTCAGATTTTCATTAAAGTCTGTAAACCTTTGGCATGGTTCATTAACGCGATTGCCAATATGCTGTTCCGTCTGTTTAAAGTGAATACCATCCGGGATGACAATATTACTTTTGATGATATTTCCGCAGTGATGGATGCAGGTGCACAGGCCGGTGTACTACAAAAACAGGAACATCATTTCATTGAAAATGTATTCGAGCTTGAAGAGCGTAACGTGCCTTCGAGTATGACCACACGTGAAAATGTGGTGTTTTTCACCTTGAATGAACCGGAAGAAAGTATTCGGCAAAAGCTGGCGGAATATCCCTATTCCAAGTTTCTGGTGTGTAGTAATGACATCGACAGTGTGATTGGCTATGTCGATGCCAAAGATATTCTGGTGCGTATTTTGAATAACCAGTCGCTGCTGCAGCTCAATGAAAATACCATCCGTAATGTGTTGACCATTCCGGATACTTTGACCTTATCGGAAGTTCTGGATCGTTTCCGCTCTACCAAGGAAAAGTTTGCCGTTGTCATTAATGAATATGCGCTGGTCGTTGGGGTGATTACCCTTTCCGATATTATGATTACCGTGATGGGTGACTGGGTGACGCCTATTGAAGCCGATCAGCAAATTATTAAACGAGATAATAATTCCTGGTTGATTGAAGGCAGTACACCGATTGAAGACATCAAGCATGCGCTTGAAATTGATGAGATGCCTGATGATGAAAACTATGAAACCATCGCTGGCTTCATGATGTATAAATTACGCAAGATTCCACGTCCTGCAGATGCAGTGATATTTGGTGCTTATAAGTTTGAAGTGGTGGACGTCGATCACTTTAAAATTGACCAGTTACTGGTGACCCGCCTAATCGAAACCAATTCAGTTATTCAAGAAGAATCAGATTAATCTGGTTCTTCTTTTTAGCCCTCTATTCAAAAAATTAGGGTGTGTTGACACTTTTAGCTTAAAAAAATAGCGAAGTAGTAAAATCAAATCGCCAAACCCAATTTTACTATTCGCTATGCCTCGTACCATGCTGACAGATCAACACTGGCAAAAGTTGAAAGTTATTCTGCGTAATTTATCCATTCACCACAACTCAAATTTACGCAATTTTATTGAAGCTATTCTCTATAGAATTAGAACAGGCTGTCCGTGGCGAGATATTCCTTCTTGTTTTGGTCATTCCAACTCTATTTTCAAACGTTTTAATCGTTGGTCAAGCAGCGGTAAGTTACTTAGATTATTCAAATTACTAGCCTCATGCCCCGATATGGAGTGGATTTTTATTGATGGCTCTCATGTACGTGCTCATCAACATTCTGCCGGTATAGCGAATCAATCTATTTCTAAAAGTGTAGGAGGAAACTCCTCAAAAATACATTTGATTATTGATGCACATGGCAATCCTATTGATTTCATGATTACCGATGGAACCACACATGATGTTAAAGTTGCACCTGATTTAATATCAACATTAGATTTAAAAGAGACAAAAGTGGTATGTGCAGATAAAGGCTATGATTCAGAACCACTGCGTGAACAGATCAGGAAAACAGGGACTAAAGCGAATATACCAAAGAAAACAAATAGCCAATCGAACAATGATCATATGGACTGGTATTTATATAAAATCAGGAATTTAGTTGAAAATATGTTTTGTAGATTAAAGCAATTTAGAGGAATAGCTACTCGATATGACAAGCTCAAAAGAAATTATCAAAGTTCTGTTGCTTTAGCCTGTATATTTTTATGGCTACCTAGGGTTAATTATGAACAGTAAATGTCAACAGACCCTATTCTAATAAAAAAATCATAAGGTGAGTGATGAATATTTCTGCATTATTGGCATGTCTGTTTTTTTATTCAGCCCTGTATTTATTTTACTTCTTTTTTGCCAAACAGCAGAATCTCCTGCTTTTACTGGCAGCCATCATTCTGATGGTTTTAACGGTTTTCATTATTCCCTCCTCGCATGAACGTCGTCGTCAAGGTTTCGACTCGACCTTGAGGTTTGGAGAGTATTTTTATTGGCCCTTGATCATCTGGTGGCGTTTATTTATTTTGCCCATCAGCTGGCTGATTGCACTGATGTATCGCGATTAAAAAAAGCACCCCAAGGTGCTTTTTAAAACTATTTATAATTTAGACTTTCGCTAATAAAGCCTCAAGAACGGCTTGATAGTGAATCTGGATATCATCTTCTAAAATTTTATAAGCATTATCGAATTGCACCATTGGCCAGCCCTCTTTCCAGAACGGAAAAATATTGTGCAGGTCATGGGTGACAATGGCATCTTCACGCACAATTGCTTGGGCAATTTGTGACAGTACCTGTGCAGTTTCAGCACCATCAATCGCCATATAATCGATACCGCGCGCTTTTAAAATACGGATTCGGTCTTTTTTATAACGGATTTTTTTGATTTGTGCTGCATTCAGCCCCAAAGCCAAAGATACCGCTTCGACAAACTTGTCTTCAAATGACTGATTCAATGCTACTAAGGCTGCTTTATGCGCTTCCTGACGACCAGCTTTACCACCCTGACGAATTGCTGCTTGCGCCTCAGTATTTAGCTCATCCTTTTTCATACTTTGCAGGATGTCTAAAATTTCGATGTCGCTTAACGCCTGAGGAGATTGATCAGTCATAAACTGTCCTTAAAAAAATAAATCTTGAATCGGCTATTTTCGCATAATTCGTCGCTAAAAAACTAAAATCTTCATGATTAAAACAGTGCTACGTTCTGAAACTGCATTTCTTCTGCGATTTTGCGCAAAATCGACTATAGTGCTTCATCTATATATTAAATTAATCTCTGGATGATGCCCACTACGCAAGTGACTTTGTTGCTACAGCAACTTAAGCGCCAATATCCGACTGCATTTAAAGGAAATTACCTGTTTTACAGTCAGATTAAAATCCGTGGAATCTGGGGTAAAGCCAAGCTTTTAATTCCTTGGGCCTTGGCCGCCATGATTTTTGTTCCCATCAGTTTGATGTTAGGAGATTTCGTACAGCAATCTTTTGTGCAAATCAGCGAATTTCAGGCGCAGAGTTATGCCATGTTGGCCATTCTACTGTTCCTGATGTTGAGTCTCACCTTGATTCTGTACCAGATTCAGCATTCTTCTTATTCGCTGTATCAATTATTACGGCATACCCCGATCAAGATGGCTATTGTGATTCTGATGCAAGCCTTAAATCTGGTCTTTATACAAAGCAGTTTGCTGATGTGGAGCTTATTCTTCTTTGGCGTGAGCTTTGGTTTTGTGCGCTTTTATCGAGAAAATTTATTCAAGGAAAATAGTAAAAATACTGAGCACTATCAGCTACAACAATTACGTAAAATCTGTTTTTGGGCTTATAAACAAACCTGCCTGATCCGACTAAAATTACGTTTTTATTCAAGCCATGATCCTCGGTATGCCGAACTAAAACAGCAATTAAATCACTATGCCGGGTTATATACGCGGCTGCTGAAATATGAGCATCAATATTGTAAAACGATCAAGCATCTAGATGTCGACAGCTATCTGGATGAAAATTCATAGTTCTCTCTATCCTTTTTCATTGGCCATCTTAAAGATCTGCAAATATTGAATTTTAAAAAACGTTGATTTGCTGATTTTTAGAATAGAAGCCACGGAATTGCTTGAAAAGAAAGCAATCATTTCGGAATTTGCTTGCCAAGCTTTATTTCGTCCTCTATTATTGCGCACATGCCCGAGTGGTGAAATCGGTAGACACAGGGGATTTAAAATCCCCCGCCCACAAAGCGTGCCAGTTCGAGTCTGGCCTCGGGCACCATTTTAATCTTTATTAAAATGGTGCAATAAAAAATCCAGCATTAGGCTGGTTTTTTTGTGCCTGCATTTTATTCTTTTAACGCGAAATCCCCATGTCAGAATTAAAACACTTCGATCTCGCTACATTACAATTACGTCATCCAGACGCTTTTTTCCTGAAGCTGCGTTATAGCCGCTTTAAATTTAATGCCCTGCAAAATATCCAGTTTGTTATCGCGATTAATTTACTGTCCCTTCTGGTCTGTGTAGCCTGTAGTATCAGCTCCGTATTTCTGGAATATTATTTTTTTAAAAACGCCACGATCGCCTTTAATGTCACCTTAATTGTGTTGATGGCACTACTGTATCCCTATATCTGGTATGCGCAATATCAGGCACAATTTAGTTCCAAAGCCTATAGTCAGCGTTTGCAAAACTGTCTCTATCTGCAAATTCCAATTTTTCTATGTTTGCTGCTTAACCTTTATCTGATTCATTCGGATGTGCTGATCATTATCAGCATGATCTTTTTAGCGATTTCCTCCTTTGGGGTGGTCATCCTGGAACCTTTATTTAAAAGTTCCTGTAGCGCAATTGATCAGATCAGGTTGCAGAAACTCCGGCAACTGGCTTTTTGGGCTTATCAACAATCCAGATCAAAAACACCGCAACAGATTCAAGGTCAGTCAGATCTGCAGGCTTATTACCAGAATCTGTATCAGCAATGCATGAATGAAGAGCAACAATTACTAGGCTCGATTCGCTTTAATAACTTTAAAGATTATTTCAATAGACAATAAAAAACCCTGCATCTGCAGGGTTTTCTTAAATCACCATTCACGATTGGTAATTAGCTCTTCCATTTCAATATCGAACAGACCTTGTTCTTGCACCACCATCATCATGGCTTCGGCAATATAATCTGCAGCACTATCATCCAGAGATGAATCCAGATCTTCAAACTGAGGTTTCATGACATTAATATCAGCCACAGTCAGATTGGCAAGCTGATAAATTTCTTGATCTGACAAACCTGATTTAGCAACTTTTTGGGCAAAACGTTCGATGTGCTGCTTGATTTCAGCAACCAGAATATCGGGATAATATTCATCATCGAACATGGGGAGAAGTAAATCTGCAAACATTACAGGCACTCTAAAGGATGACTATCTAATCTAAGCGTGCCTATATAGCATATTGTTGCTCAAAAGCCAAACAACATTGCCAATGTAGGGATTTCCCAGCCTCGCTTTCTAAGCCATTTGCATAGCCTGCCAGATTTTAATCGCATCGGCTGTAGCCTTAACATCATGTGCCCGTACCATACATGCACCCTGCTGAATGCTCAGTAAATGCGCTGTTGCCGAACCCACTGCACGCTCTTGCGGCTCTGCACCATCTAGAACTGTCCCGATAAAGCGTTTACGAGATAAAGCAGACAGAATCGGATAGCCCATTTCGGTCAGTTTATAAAATTCGTTCAATAGCTTTAAATTTTGCTGGGCATTTTTGGCGAAACCAAAACCCGGATCAATCATGATATTTTTTGCTTTTACTCCAACATCCAAGGCATCCTGAACACGTTGGGATAACTCGCGAATCACATCAGCAGTGACGTCCTCATATTGATCCAGATTGTTCATGGTGATTGGTTCACCGCGCATATGCATGATGATGACCGGAATATTCAGCTCTGCTGCAGTCTGCAATGCATTTGGTCGAGTCAAAGCACGGACATCATTCCAGATATGCGCTCCCGCCTCTACCGCTGCGCGTATGACTTCAGGTTGCGACGTATCAATCGAGAGAATGACCTTATGTTTAGCCAGTTCTTCCACCACAGGCACTACGCGGCGAATTTCTTCTTCCACTTCTACCACTGCGGCACCTGGACGGGTCGATTCACCGCCAATATCTATTACGGTTGCTCCTTCGGCCATCATTTCCAGTGCGCGGGCGACTGCATCTTCTTTTTGATTATGCCGACCACCATCACTAAAAGAGTCTGGGGTGACATTAAGAATCCCCATCACATGCGGCTGGGATAAGTCCAATTTTAAATCACCAAATGTCCATACATGTGGTAACAAAGGCATCAGCTGCATGATTCAATACTCACTCAAAATAACCCCGATATTGTCTTATGGATCGCCGAATAAAGCAAAACTGAATAAGACTAGGACCTAGATTTCGAAGTAATTGTTTCGGGAATATTTCATCAGTTTAGATTGTAATAATACTTTCGTATATGCCCATTCACTTTCTAAAATACTATAGATATAGCTATCTCGAATAGTCTGTCCATCTTTACGTAGCATATGACACCTGATAATGTCATCTCGTTTGGCACCAAATGCCTCAATCGCTTTTTGGCTGGGAAGATTCAAATGATCAGTTCGAAAGCCGACCACCTGAGCATTTAAATTTTCAAAAGCATGTCTTAACAAAAGATATTTACAAACGCGATTTACATAAGCTCTGTGATAGCGCTTGGCATACCAGGTATAACCAATTTCAAAACGTGGAATTTCCGCTTTAATATCATGATAACTGGTGGTTCCAATTGCTTGGCCGGAGTTTAAATCAATTACGGCAAAAACCATTCTTTCACCTTGAGCCTGTTGTTCGAAAGCTTGAGAAAAATATTTTTTTAAGTTATGCAGATAAGGCACCGAATTATATAAAATCTTACATAAATTTTCTTCAGCGCATGCAACCACTAAATCAGAAAAATGTTCCCAGCTCAACGGTTCAAGACGAAGCTGGTAAACACTGGATTCCAGAACAGGCATATTCATTTTTGTTTTTCTTATTCATTTTTAATCGCTCAATATAACACTCAAAAAGATATGACAAAAATGACAAGCATAAAAAACCACCCGAAGGTGGTTTTTTTATTGAGCTTAGTTCGCTGGCAATGGCGGAGGAGTCAACGGACCATCATCTGGCGTTACATCAATCACAGGATTATCTGCAACATAGACTTTTGGTGGCTGAGGCTCACGACCTTCCATGATGTCACGGATTTGATCACGATCAATGGTTTCCCATTCCATCAAGGCTTTCACCATCGCATGGGCAATATCTTTTTTGCTTTCCAAGATATCGCGTGCGATTTTATATTGCTCATCTAGAATTCGACGAATTTCACGATCGACTTCTAGTTGTGTGGTTTCCGAAATACTGCGGCTACCAATACTGCCCATGAAAGATTGCTGTGCATCTTCTTCATAGACCATGACACCGAGTTTGTCCGACATACCATATTTGGTCACCATCGCACGTGCCATTTTGGTTGCACGTTCGAAGTCATTTGAAGCGCCGGTCGACATCTGGTTAATGAAGACTTCTTCAGCAATACGGCCACCAAACAAAATCGAAAGTTCATTCAACATTTTGTCTTTGTAATGGCTGGTCTGGTCAAATTCAGGCAGCTGCCAGGTAACACCTAAAGCCCAGCCACGTGGCATGATTGTCACCTTATGCACAGGATCTGTACCTGGCAAGCTTTCAGCAACAATCGCATGCCCTGCTTCATGATAAGCCGTCGCACGACGCTCTTCATCACGAAGTACCATCGATTTACGCTCAGGACCCATATACAGCTTGTCTTTTGCATCTTCAAAGTCATGCATATCGACGGTGTTTTTGTTACGGCGTGCAGCAAATAAAGCAGCTTCATTCACCAGGTTTGCTAATTGCGCACCCGAGAAGCCCGGTGTACCACGTGCAAGAACTTTAACATCCACACCTGTCACTGAAGGCAATTTTTTCAAATGTACATTCAGGATTTGTTCACGACCTTTAATGTCTGGCAAACCAACCACAACTTGACGGTCAAAACGGCCTGGACGAAGAAGTGCTTTATCCAGTACATCTGCACGGTTGGTTGCAGCAATCACGATAATGCCTTCATTGCCCTCAAAGCCGTCCATTTCAACCAGCATCTGGTTCAGTGTCTGTTCACGTTCATCGTGACCACCACCAGTACCTGAACCACGATGACGACCGACTGCATCAATCTCATCAATAAAGATGATACATGGCGCATGACGTTTCGCCTGTTCGAACATGTCACGAACACGGGATGCACCGACACCGACAAACATCTCAACGAAGTCAGAACCTGAAATACTAAAGAATGGAACTTTCGCTTCACCGGCAATGGCTTTGGCAAGTAGGGTTTTACCCGTACCTGGAGGACCGACCATTAACACACCGCGTGGAATACTCGCACCCAGACGTTTAAATTTGGTTGGATCTTTCAGGAAATCTACGATTTCAACGACTTCTTGCTTGGCTTCGTCACAACCAGCAACATCAGTGAAAGTGACTTTAATCTGATCTTCAGACAGCATTTTGGCTTTAGATTTACCAAAACTCATTGGGCCGTTTTTACCACCTGCACCGCCACCCATGTTGCGCATAAAGAACATGAATAACAAAATGATTAAAAGTACAGGGAAACTTGCAATAAGCAACTGCATGAGCAAGCCTTGACGTTGTGGTGCTTCACCTTCAACCACAACATTATTTTTAATCAGGCTTGGCATCAGTTCAGGATCCTGAACTGCCGGACGGATACTTTCAAACTCTGAACCGTTCGATTTTTCGCCACGGATTCTTTCGCCGTCAATCACAACTTGTTTAATTTGGCCAGCATTGACCGCGGCAACAAACTCTGAGTAGTTCATTGTAGTCGGTTGATTGCGGTCACTGACGTTGCTGAAGATTAACACCAGCACACCCAGTATCACGAGCCACAATACGGCATTCTTAAAAAGATCGCTCAAAGCTTTATTCCCATTCCAATCTAATTTGATCATGCCCTGTTCAGGGTGACCTTAATACTTAAGCTGTAAATCAACTTACAATTATCTGAAAACGTACAAAATGCACAATTTTTAACGACTTGGCAAGTAGACTTATTTTAAAGCCTTCTTACGTCCCTGCCCGATCAGGAAAACTTCCTTGGAGCGAGCACGTGATGCCAAAGGTTTAGATGTTTTCAGAACATCAAAACTATCAACCACTTGCTTACGGAATTCGTCAAAACCTGAACCTTGGAAAACTTTTACCACAAATTGACCTTTAGGGCCTAGCACCTTGTTGGCAAAATCCAGTGCAAGTTCACACAAGTAAATCTGACGCGGTTGATCTACAGCCTTATTACCTGATGTATTGGGGGCCATATCTGAAATTACAACGTCTACAGTACGACCATCTAAAATTTCTAACAATTGCTGGAAGACTTCTTCTTCGCGAAAGTCACCTTGCAAGAAAGTCACATCAGGTAATGCATCCATTGGTAAAATGTCAGATGCAATTAATAAACCTTTGTCGCCGACCAACTTACCGGCGATTTGTGACCAACTCCCGGGAGCTGCACCTAAGTCGACCACGGTCATGCCGGGTTTGATGATCTTGTACTTTTCTTGCATTTCTAAGAGCTTATATGCTGCACGCGCACGATAGCCGTCCTTTTGTGCCTTTTTCACATAAGGATCGTCTAAATGCTCTCTCATCCAATCACGACTACTTTTAGATAACTTTTGGTTGGTAATGCGTGTAGCCATAACTCTCTAAATAAAAAAACGTCTAATTATTAATTGTACGTGAAAAAGACATATTTTGCAGTATACATGTGTATCTAAATCTAGGAGTTTTGCTCGTTATGAAGAGATATTGGAAATGATTATTTCCTGATAATTTAAAGCGTTTGTTTTTTGCTTTTGCTATACTAAGCCGTTTTAAAATTCAGGTTATCTCTCATGGCGTCTTTATCTATTCAGGAACGTAAGCGTTTACGTCAAATCGGACATGCTTTAAACCCGGTCGTTATGCTGGGTGACAAAGGCCTGACTGAAAATGTCATCGAAGAATTAGCGCGTGCTTTAAACGATCACGAACTGATTAAAGTAAAAATCGTAGCTGAAGATCGTGAAGCGCGTGCAGCATTGATTGCTGAAATTTCAGAAGCGACTGGTGCCGAAGTAGTTCAAACTATTGGTAAAATTGCGCTGCTTTACAAGAAAGCTGCGAAACAAAACCAAAAATTGTCCAACCTTGTCCGTTTCGCTCATCTGTCTAACTAAGTACAGGACTTATGGCAAGTTACGAACTTAGCGCATTTGATCGCCGTTTTCAGGCCATCTCTCTGGTTGCCGCCATTGAACAGCAAAGCCCATGCAATTTAAATGTGGGCTTCTGGATCCGTGATCCCAATCAGTACATCTTGTGGCCCGACATGGTGACGGCACATCCCCGTCAGGATTTCCTGTGGGAACAGACCTGCTTTGAAATTTTTATTGGGGTTCAGGGCGAAGATTTTTATCGTGAGATTAATCTTTCCCCTTCTCAGGCCTGGCAGGCTTATCAATTTGAAGAATACCGTTATCCTGAAGATATGCCACCGCAAGCTGCGGATGATATTGAGCTGAATCAGCTCAAACGTACGCATTATGGTCTTAATGTCAGTGTAGATCTGACTGATTTTATGGCAACACATAAACTGAAATGGGAAAACTTGTTCCTGGGTTTATCTGCTGTTTTAAAAACCTCACAAGGTGATCAATACTATGCCATGCAGCATAGTAGTCCTCAGGCAGATTTTCATAATAAACGTGACTGGTTGCATGTATTTTAAATAGATTGACGCTGTGCATCAGCTATTTAAAGTGTAACAGGCGAATAAAACGTGAGACTTAAAGTCTCACGTTTTTGTTTATTGCTCAACAATGATTGATCCTCTGTATAATTATTTTAGATTTTTTATTGTTTTCAACGTTCATATTTTAATGATGTAGATGATGCTGCTCCTGAATAGATTTCACAGCAGCATAAAGAATAAAAGCAAAAGTAATGATCATCAGAAGAATGGTCCCAAACACCAGTCCCAGCACTCCCAAACATAATACGATTACACCTAGATAAAGTATGCGCCCAATCCGCTTTCCAGATTCAGTAGCATGATCAATATCAGTAAAATAAGTACACCTACAAAATGCTGTTGCATCGTGACCCCCTTTAATTGTTATTGTGAGTCCGTTTTGCTGCATAAAGACAAAGGAGAACATTTGATTGTTCTCCTTTTTAAATAGCGGCCTTTCAGCGCAGCCTAACTTTTCAGCTCAGGACTTTTGTCCGAGCTCTCTGTTTTCACCACGGGTTTGACTTTTTTCAGTACTTCAATGGTACTGTCCTTAGAACGTTTAAAAGTATCGGTCAGATGTTCCTTATGCTTGGTCGAAATCTGACTGACATCCTCTTTCAACTCTTTACCCAGATTAGATAAGTCTTCGAAGACAGCGTTGAATTCTGTCTTGATAAAGCTTTTCAGTTCAGTTAATTCTTTCTGCGAATCGAAAATCTGCTCCTTCAAAGTATCAATACGCTGTAACACCTCCTGCTTAAATTGACGCAATTGTTCCTGCACAGTGTCGCTTAACTGCTTGGCTTCAACTTCAAGCTTTTCCTTACTTTCCTCGATGGTTCCAATTGCCTGATCTTTAGCCTCGACTGCTACTTTTTCAAGCTTCTCGGCAGTTTCAGTGACCACGCTCGGAGTGATTTTTTTAGATGTAGTAGATTTAGGTGCTGTAGCCATTTGTCTTGTTCCTATTGTTATATCGACTAAGCTATATTAGTAGATTTGATAAAAATTAAGATTTGATTTGTCTGACAATTATTAATTGCTTACATTTTTTCACATTGCTTACAAAACAGACTTCCATGCAAAAAGCAAGCCATTTATCTCATACTTTCGCTGCAAAGCCGTTGGACTTTAGGGGTCATTCTGCGTATAATGCCGTGTTAAGTTCAAGCGAGCAGACATAGGAGGGTAGGTTTAAAAAATAGCCTTCCTTTTTTTTCGTCTTCTCGCTTTTTTACAGCCTAAATTTCAGGAGCTTTGGTTTGAGCACCCCAGCAATTTTAGCCCTTGCCGACGGAACTATCTTTAAAGGTACTTCGATTGGCGCATCGGGTAGTACGACTGGTGAAGTCGTTTTCAACACTGCCATGACTGGCTATCAAGAAATTTTGACTGACCCGAGTTATGCACAGCAACTTGTGACACTGACTTACCCACATATCGGTAACACAGGCTGCAATGAAGAAGACGCTGAATCAGGTCGTATTCATAAGGTTTGGGCTAACGGATTGATCATTCGTGACCTGCCTTTACTGCACAGTAACTTCCGTTCAACCCAATCATTAGCTGAATATTTGGTACAACACAATGTTGTGGCAATTGCGGATATCGACACGCGTAAATTGACACGTATCTTACGTGACAAAGGTGCGCAAAATGGCTGTATCCTTGCTGGCGAAAATATCACTGAAGCTGAAGCGCTTGAAAAAGCACGTGCATTTGGTGGTTTAAACGGTTTAGACCTGGCAAAAGAATGTTGCGACCCTGAAGGTTTTGAATGGACTGAAGGCTCTTGGACATTAGGCAAAGGTTTCTCTCAACCAGAAGCTAAATTCCATGTTGTTGCATACGATTACGGTGTCAAAACCAACATCTTACGTATGCTCGCAGACCGCGGTTGTAAACTGACTGTTGTGCCGGCGCAAACTCCTGCTGCTGATGTACTTGCACTGAATCCGGATGGCGTGTTCCTTTCGAACGGTCCTGGTGATCCGGCTGCATGTGACTACGCAATTGAAGCTGTAAAAACAATTGTAGAAACCACTGAAATTCCAGTATTTGGTATCTGCCTGGGTCACCAGATTCTTGCGCTTGCAAGTGGTGCTAAAACCTTAAAAATGCCTCACGGCCACCACGGTGCGAACCATCCTGTACAAAATCTTGATAACGGTACAGTGATGATTACTTCTCAAAACCATGGCTTCGCAGTCGATGAAAGCAATCTGCCTGATGTGTTGCGTGTAACGCATCGCTCACTGTTTGATGGCACCAACCAAGGTATCCATCGTACAGACAAACCTGCGTTCAGCTTCCAGGGTCACCCTGAAGCAAGCCCGGGTCCACATGACTGCGCACCATTGTTCGATCATTTCATCGAACTTATCGAAGCATCTAAGAAGTAATTAAGGAAGCATCATGGCTAAACGTACTGACATTAAAAGCATCTTGATTATTGGTGCTGGTCCGATTGTCATCGGTCAAGCATGTGAGTTTGACTACTCAGGTGCTCAAGCATGTAAAGCCCTTCGTGAAGAAGGCTATCGCGTTATTTTGGTCAACTCAAACCCAGCGACCATCATGACCGACCCAACCATGGCGGATGCAACGTATATTGAGCCAATTACTTGGCAAACTGTTGCAGCGATCATTGAGAAAGAGCGCCCAGATGCTGTTCTTCCAACCATGGGTGGTCAAACTGCATTGAACTGTGCCCTTGCCCTTGATGAGCACGGCATTTTAGAAAAATTCAATGTTGAATTGATCGGTGCGACCAAAGAAGCGATTGAAAAAGCTGAAGACCGCAAACTGTTCGACCAGGCAATGCGTAAAATTGGTCTTGAATGTCCAAAAGCTGACGTTGCTGAGTCAATGGAACATGCTTTAGAAATTCAAGCACGTTTCGGCTTCCCAGTGATTATCCGTCCATCATTCACGATGGGTGGTTCAGGTGGCGGTATCGCGTACAACAAAGAAGAATTCATCGAAATTTGTGAACGCGGTTTCGATCTTTCTCCGACTAAACAATTATTGATCGATGAATCTTTAATTGGTTGGAAAGAGTACGAGATGGAAGTTGTTCGTGACAAAAACGACAACTGTATCATCGTATGTACCATTGAAAACTTTGACCCAATGGGCGTGCATACAGGTGACTCAATCACTGTTGCCCCTGCGCAAACATTGACAGACAAAGAATTCCAGCTTTTACGTAATGCATCTTTAGCGGTTCTCCGTGAAATTGGCGTAGAAACAGGTGGTTCTAACGTACAGTTCGGTATTTGCCCAAATACTGGCCGTATGGTGGTGATCGAGATGAACCCACGTGTATCACGTTCATCTGCCCTTGCCTCTAAAGCAACTGGTTTCCCAATTGCAAAAATCGCAGCGAAATTGGCTGTGGGTTATACGCTTGATGAGTTGAAAAACGACATCACTGGCGGTACAACGCCTGCATCGTTCGAACCTGCAATCGACTACGTTGTTACTAAGATTCCTCGTTTCAACTTCGAGAAATTCCCACAAGCTGACGCAACGCTTACAACTCAGATGAAATCTGTCGGTGAAGTGATGGCGATTGGTCGTAACTTCCAGGAATCTGTACAAAAAGCCCTTCGTGGTCTTGAAGTTGGCGCTTCTGGTTTTGACGAAAAAATTGAAGTGGGTGCTGAAGGCGCGCGCGACAAAATCTTGCAAGAGCTTAAAGTTCCAGGTCCTGAGCGTATTTGGTACGTGGGCGACGCATTCCGTCACGGCTTTACTTTAGACGAAGTATTCGCTGCAACGAACATTGACCGCTGGTTCTTGATTCAAATCGAAGACATCATCAAAACTGAAAACCAAATCAAAACTTTAGGTTTTGGCGACTTGAACGCAGACAACATCCGTGCATTCAAACGTAAAGGTTTATCAGATCTTCGCATTGCGGACTTGATGGGCATTTCACAAAAACAATTCCGTAAACACCGTTGGAACCTGGGCGTAACTCCAGTTTACAAACGTGTCGATACATGTGCTGCAGAATTCGAATCTGATACAGCCTACATGTACTCAACTTACGATGAAGAGTGTGAAGCCAATCCGTCTGCAAAAGACAAGATCATGGTGATCGGCGGTGGCCCTAACCGTATTGGCCAAGGGATCGAGTTCGATTACTGCTGTGTACACGCAGCGCTTGCTATGCGTGAAGATGGTTACGAAACCATCATGGTGAACTGTAACCCTGAAACTGTTTCTACGGATTACGATACTTCAGATCGTTTGTACTTTGAACCGATCACACTTGAAGACGTGCTTGAAATCGTACGTATCGAGAAGCCGAAAGGCATTATCGTTCAGTACGGTGGTCAAACACCTTTGAAATTGGCTCGTGCTCTAGAAGAAGCCGGTGCGCCAATTATCGGTACATCACCTGATGCGATTGACCGTGCAGAAGACCGTGAACGTTTCCAGCAAATGATTCAACGTCTGCAACTTCGTCAACCGAACAACAGCATTGTAAAATCTGCTGAAGAAGGTATGGCTGAAGCATCTAAAGTCGGCTACCCGCTTGTAGTACGTCCTTCTTACGTCCTTGGTGGTCGTGCGATGGAAATCGTGTACAACGACGAAGAACTCAAACGCTACTTACGTGATGCGGTTCAAGCATCTAACGAAGCGCCTGTTCTTCTTGACCGTTTCTTAGATGATGCGATCGAAGTTGACGTGGACTGCGTATCTGACGGTAAAGACGTTGTGATTGGCGGCATCATGCAGCACATTGAACAAGCGGGTATTCACTCAGGTGACTCGGCATGTTCGATTCCTCCTTACTCTCTATCTAAAGAGATTCAGGACGAAATGCGTCGTCAAACCGTGGCTATGGCAAAAGAGCTTGGCGTGATCGGTTTGATGAACGTTCAGTTTGCGGTTAAAGGTGAAGACGTTTACATTCTGGAAGTGAACCCACGTGCGTCTCGTACTGTGCCATTCGTTTCTAAGTGTATCGGTGAATCTTTAGCGAAAGTTGCTGCACGTTGTATGGCGGGTCAATCTCTTGAGTCTCAAGGCTTTACATCAGAGATTATTCCTGAGCACTTCTCTGTCAAAGAAGCCGTGTTCCCGTTCAACAAATTCCCTGGTGTTGACCCAATCCTTGGCCCTGAGATGAAATCGACTGGCGAAGTGATGGGCGTTGGTAAAACATTTGGTGAAGCGTTCTATAAAGCTGTTTTAGGTGCAAACGAGCGTTTACCAGGTCTTCCAACTGAAGGCGAAGTAAAACACGCATTTATCTCTGTACGTGACTCAGATAAACCACGTGCGGCGGGTATCGCAAAACAATTGATTGACCTAGGCTTCAAGATTCTTGCAACTGATGGTACATTTAAAGTGATTAGCGATGCTGGTCTTGAATGTGAACGTGTCAATAAAGTAACTGAAGGTCGTCCTAACATTGTGGACCGTATTAAAAACGGCGAAATCCACCTTGTGATTAACACGACTGAAGGCAAAAAGGCACAAGAAGACTCATTCTCGATCCGTCGTTCAGCACTTCAAGGTAAAGTGTATAACACAACTACATTGAATGGTGCGGATGCAGTATGCCAAGCTTTAGCAATTAAATTGCCAATGGATGTATATCGTTTGCAAGACCTAACTAAAGGTTAATTCGCTTCCAAGAAGTCCCGCTACCTTCTTGGTGGCGGGCTTTTTTTTATTTATAGATTTTATATCTTTCAACTGACTTTTGAGGGACAACATGCAACGTTATCCTATGACACCTGAAGGCAAAATTGCCTTAGAGAAAGAATTACACCAACTGAAAACAGTGGATCGCCCACGTATTACAGCTTCAATTGCAGAAGCGCGTGAACACGGCGACTTAAAAGAAAATGCAGAATACCATGCAGCACGTGAACAGCAAGGCTTCTGTGAAGGTCGTATTCAGGACATCGAAGGCAAACTGGGTGCAGCTCAGGTGATCGACGTAAAAGAACTTGAACAGAATGGTCGTGTGGTTTTTGGTGTAACGGTCACGATTGAAAATCTGGATACTGAAGAACAGAAAACCTATAAAATTGTAGGTGATGACGAAGCAGACTTTAAGATTAACAAGATCTCTGTGAACTCGCCAATTGCACGTGGTCTTTTAGGTAAAAACGAAGGCGACGATGTGAAAATCAATACACCAAACGGTGAAGTTGAATACGAAATTGTGAAAGTTGAATATCTTTAAAATTTAAAGCTGTTTAATTTAAAGCCCCTCGATTGAGTAATGCCAGTCAGTTAAGCAGACATTAGAAAAATGTAGTAAAAATGAGTGTATGCCAATACGCTCATTTTTTTTATGACTTTATCTGAAAATTTAGATTGCACCCTTCAACATTCTTTGCCTTCACTCAGCCATTTCAGTGAACTCATTGATTTAAACTGGATTAAAGAAAGCCTACATCAAACAGGTAAGGCTTCTATCAGGAGAAGAAAATTACCTGCCGAACATGTGGTATGGCTGGTAATTGGGCTTGCCCTATTTCGAGATCAACCGATCGGGTATGTCGTAGAGCAACTAAAACTTGTGTTTGGTACAACAGAATATTGTGTCCCCAGTGCAGCAGTGCAAGCACGACAACGTTTAGGACGAGAGCCCTTGAATACCTTGTTTTCTCTACTCAGCCAAGCCTGGTTTGAAGAATCCCAACAGCAATACTCAAACTTTCATGGCCTTAGTGTATGTGCTGTTGACGGGGTGGTTTGGTCTATGCCTTATACAGACGAGAATTTTGAACACTTTGGCTCATCTAAGGGTAAAACCGCTGCAGCCCCTTATCCACAAGTGAGAGCAACCTGCCTGGTAAATACCAGCACCCATGAAATCATTGATGCCCAAATAGGTAGCATGGATCAGGGTGAACTTACACTGGCAAATCGATTATGTCCTCCATCGCATAGTATTACCTTGTTTGATCGAGCCTATTTCTCTGCTGATTTCTTGATTGACTGGCAAACACGAGTAGAAGCCAGTCATTGGTTAATGAGAGCAAAAGATAATTTACGCTATGAGATCATTAAACGTAATTCCCCGCATGACTTTCAAATCAAAATGCCTCTTTCAGCTAGAGCCAGGAAGCTAAATCCATCATTAGGAGAATATTGGGAAGCGCGTTTGATTGAAGTTGAGCAGGCAGGGAAAATTAGACGTTATATCACTTCATTAATGGATTCAAAGGCATATCCACTGATAGGCTTGGCGAAGCTTTATGCCCAGCGCTGGGAAATAGAAATGTGTTACCGAGAAATCAAAAGTGATTTACAGGAAGGTAAGCATTTGAGGAGCAAGCAACCTGATTTAATTTATCAAGAATTATGGGGGGTCTTCATTGCCTATAATATTCTAAGAAGACAAATGAAACATATGGCTCAACGTGCAAAAGTCAGTCCTTTGAGAATCAGCTTTCATATTGCCTCTATCAGCATCCTGAATATATTAAGATTTGATTCTTTAGACTCCGCAGGGAATTTACCTAAACATCTAGAAAGTTTACTGGAGAAATCGAGGAGGTATGTTTTGCCTGAGAGAAGGGTTAGAAGTTGCCCACGAGTTGTGAAAGGAAAACCGCAGAAATACCCAAGAAAATGCCAGTCAATTTCTTAACTGACTGGCATTACCTCGATTGAGGGGTTTTTTACCTTTATCTGCTTCCTACAAACGAATTAGCTCTGGGCTTCTTTTAAAAACCCCGATGCAAATAAATTAAATGCATGTAAAGCCTCAGGGAGTACCTGCTCAGGATGTTCGCTAGAAGCCACCCAGAGGGCTGCATTCATTGCAGCACCATTTAAAAATACCGCAGCAGCTTCCGGATCAACTGTTTTAATTCGATCTGCTACCAATAATTGCTCAACACATTCACGCGTGGACTGCAAACATCTGTTTTGACTTGGCCAGTGTGCAGGATCACCCAATACCGCAGGCCCATCGCGCAATACAATGCGCTGGAATTCAGAGTTTAAGGCATTTTGAATATAGGTCCGCCCTTCCAGCATCAATCCTTCCCACAGATCATCAGGCTGCTCCAGATGTTGCTGCGCAGATGAAGCCATTTCCGAATCGATCTGGTCGACCACTGCAGCAAATAAGCCTTTTTTATCACCAAAATGATGATACAGCGCACCACGAGTCAGCCCTGCTTCTGCCGTGAGCTTATCCATTGAAGTGCCAGCATAACCATATTCCGCAAACGCACGGCGTGCCACTTCTATCAGTTTCTTGCGGGTTTCCGCCATCTTTTGTTCACGAACAGACATGAATTACTTTACCTCATCATCATAAAAATTTTAATTGACATACGGACCGTATGTCAATTATGTTTACATACGAAGCGTATGTGAAAGTCAAGTTGCTTTCACTCACTGATAAATTAGATATTGAATGAGAATAGACATGACTAGAACTGCGATATTTCCCCAAGACCGCCATGCCCTGTATGAACAGCATGGTTATTCTGCTGCGATCAAATCGGAAGACTTACTTTTTGTTTCTGGTCAGGTCGGTAGCCGTGAAGATGGCTCGCCTGAACCAGATTTTGAGAAGCAGGTAGAACGGGCTTTTGAAAACTTAGCTGCAACATTGGCAGCGGCTGGTTGTAGCTTCGACAATATTGTCGATGTCACTACTTTTCACACTGACCCCGAACGGCAGTTTGAAAGTATTATGAAAGTTAAACAACAAGTGTTTAATCAAAAGCCTTACCCAAACTGGACTGCGGTGGGCGTGACTTGGCTGGCAGGTTTTGATTTTGAAATTAAAGTGATTGCCTGTATTCCTCTCAGCGCTTAGGTCATATCAGCACGTGCTTTAGGATTTGCTTCACAAGCTGAATTGCGATTGTTGATTCAGCTTAAAGTGCAATTCGGTATAATGGCGCATTCCTTGTAGTTATAGCCTCCTCATGTCTGAAAAGTTAATTAATTCTCCTGTGAAGCATTGGTGTGAATTCGAGTTCATCTCAAAAACGGTGAAGAATCCCAACATTCATATCAAAGGGAATTATTCGTATTATTCGGCCTATTGGGATCAGGGGTTTGAGCGTTGTGTAGTGCGCTATCTGCATGATAAGCCTGCCACGCCTGAGAAGCCCATAGACCAGCTCTATATCGGTAATTTTGTCTGTTTTGGTGCTGAGTGCGTGATTATGATGGGTGGCAATCAACTCCACCGTACCGACTGGATTTCAGCGTTTCCATTCGATACACGCAGTTTTGTACCTGCTGGCGATACTATTATTGGCGATGGCTGTTGGATTGGCTCACGCGCTTTGATTATGCAGGGTGTGAACCTTGGTGAAGGCGCGGTAGTGGCGACAGGCGCAGTCGTGACCAAAGATGTGCCACCTTATGCAGTTGTGGGCGGCGTACCTGCGAAAATTATTAAATACCGCTTCCCACAAGAAGATATCGAAAAACTGCTTTCCCTTAAAATTTATGATATCGATGAAAAGCAGTTTTTAAAGATGCGTGAGCAGTTGCAGACGGCTGAAATTAAGGAGTTATCCGATTTTTTAACTTTAGATTATTAGCTATTCATTCTTTTTTAAACTGTATGGTTTAAAGCTTGGCTTTGACTAAGTATTTTTAGGTTTGGTTGTAAATAAACCTGGCCTGTTTCGTCATCAATATAGGTAATTACATCACAAGCAATATAATTCTCGTATTGCTTGCCATATATATCTTGATATCTAATTCTAAATGTTCTTGTTAAATCCTCTATTCCATCATTTAGTTCCTGGGCCATTTGACCGTCAACATCAAATAATATAGTCATGATTTCTGCGTGTTCCAATTTATATTGTGTTTGTTGAAGGGCGAATTCAAACATGAGGTGCGACAGTTTGAAAAGTCTTATGATAATCAACAAGCTGAGCAAATTTCTCTAATGGTGTAAGCCAATCTAACGCTTTTCTAGGACGAGTATTCAGTGACATGGCAACTTGATTTAAATAATGCTGATCTGCCTGATTTAAATCAATCCCTTTAGGTAAATATTGCCTAATTAAACCATTCATATTTTCGCATGTGCCTTTTTGCCAGGGTGAATGTGGGTCACAGAAATATACATCTATGCCTAAATCTTCTTCAAGTATTTTATGTTCTGCCATCTCGCGTCCACGGTCATAGGTCAACGTTTTACGCAGTTCTGCAGGTAAATATTTCAGAGCTTCAGTTAAAGCCTTGCGCACTGATTCTGCCTTTGCATCAGGTAATGTTGCCAAGATACAGAGCCGTGTATTTCGTTCAATAAGTGTTGCTATCGAACTTTTATTGTCTTTACCTTTAATTAAATCAGCTTCCCAATGACCCGGTATTTTTCTTTCTTGAACTTCGGCTGGGCGCTCATGAATAGTTTTAATATCCTGTAATATAGAATCTTTTTTAGGTTCACCGTTAGCTTTTCGCTTTTTATTTTCATGACGTAGACAGGATAATAAGTCTTTTTTCAACTCACCCTTGGGTAATGCTCGTATCGTTGAATAAATCGTTGTATGGCTTACATTCATTGTTTGATCCAAATCAGGAAATGTCTTTAAACGCTTTGCTATTTGCTGAGGAGACCATAAACAACGGATCGCTTCAACAATAAATTTCCAGAGGATTGAATCGATTTTGAGTTTTCTGTGACCACGTCTACGTCTAGCAAAAGTGTTATCAGAAGCATATCGAGCTTGATAAACGTCATTGATGCTATTTCTTTTAAGCTCACGATAGATCGTACTAGGATGTCTTTTAATAAGTTCAGCAAATTTTCTGGCTGAAAAGCCTTCTTTTCTTGACTCAAGCATTAATGCAGTACGATCTTCAAAGTTAAGATGATGGTATGACAATTTTATATACTCCATAAACCCTTTAAATTAATTAGGTGGTTTATGTCGCACTTCAAGTTTTACTCTGCCAAGATATGGTTGGTCCTTACGATGTTTTATAAATAAATTTCTAGAAGTTCCACCTATATTTTTAATATTCAAAGTAAACTTGATAACTCTATCTTTATAATGATCGATTACATTTCCATCGTCATCACAAATAGGTTCATCATGAAGAAAGTTATCTGTTAACTGAAAACTGAAAACTGTATTCAAAGTATGGTTGAACCTGAAAATGCTTCTGCTGAAGCTCCTCTTCATACACCCTAGCTAATCTTGACTGTTGCTCAACTGAAGCTTTCATTTCTTGCACCTGCAATTCCAAAGCTTCAGTTGTTTTCTTTAGCTCTATTGCTTGCATATTTAGAGCCTCAGAATTTTGCTCAAGTCCTTTACCCTGTTGATAAAATCCTCTTACCAACCAAAAAAATGCCAAAGGTGCAAAAGCTCCCGCAATAAAATCACCGAATTCATTTAAGTTTGTAGGCAATATCCCATTATGAATTTTAAAATAAATAAAAATAAGCCATGCAAAAGTTATTGCCCACGAAAGACAACTCCCTATATTCTTTTTAAACCATTTACCAATTTCATCATGTTTAGGCATTTTTTTAGAATTCATTCTCTTACATTTCAATTATTATAATCACACTCATTATTTTAAACATAAAAAAACCCACTCAATCGGAGCGGGTTTTTTCAGAATATGGTGGCTATGACGAGACTTGAACTTGTGACCCCCGCATTATGAGTGCGGTGCTCTAACCAACTGAGCTACATAGCCTTAAACTGTGCGCGCATTATGGGATTTTCTGTAAATCACGTCAACCCCATATTGTGCTGTTTGATCAAAATTTGTTGAAGTGAGCCGATAAGCCGGGTTCTGTCGTGAACGATCATTCCTCTAGGCGCACAATCACTCATGCGCTCAAGCGACCTACCCGAATCCAGCATGGGCCATGCCTAATGGATTCCTATTTGGTCTTGCTTCCGGTGGGGTTTACCTCGCCATGAACTGTTACCAGCCATGCGGTGCGCTCTTACCGCACCCTTTCACCCTTACCTCCGATTCCGATTGCTCGAAAACATAATGAAGGCGGTCTTCTCTCTGCTGCACTTGCCGTCGGTTTGCACCGCCCAGGCGTTACCTGGCACCTTGCCCTATGAAGCCCGGACTTTCCTCCCCTGCTTCAATCACGGAGATCTCCACAGCAGCGATCGTCTGGCTCACTTCGAGCGGCATAGTATCAAATATCGAGACTAATTGCTTGATGTTTTTTGAGCAGTCAGTTTTTCATACTTGGCTTGCAGCTGTTCCTGCGTTTCGACATGATTCGGATCCAGTGGAATACAATCCACCGGACAGAACAACTGGCACTGCGGTTGATCATGATGTCCGACGCACTCTGTACATAGGTCTGGATGAATCTCATAAATGAGTTCACCCATATAGATGGCCTCATTCGGGCATACAGGTTCACAGACATCACAGTTAATACATTCATCGCTGATATATAAAGACACGCTACCAACCTTGTTGAAGTTTACGCTCGAAGGCAGCAACCACGTTTGGTGGTACAAACTTGGTTACATCACCTCTTAGTCGAGCAATTTCACGCACCAAAGTGGATGAAATAAAAGAATATTGCTCTGAAGGGGTTAAAAACACCGCTTCAAAATGGGAGTCCAGCTGACGGTTCATATTGGCCAACTGAAATTCGTACTCAAAATCAGACACTGCACGCAAACCACGCAATACAGCAGTCGCCTTTTGCTCACGGAAAAAATTGACGAGCAAACCGTCAAAACCTACAAATTCAACATTGTCCAAATGACTCAATGACTCTTTCGCCAATGCGACACGCTCTTCCAGACTAAATACCGGATTTTTATGATGACCGATAGCAATGGCTACCACGACTTCATCAAACATTCGCGCTGCGCGGGTTACCAAATCAATATGTCCATTGGTAATTGGATCAAAAGTCCCCGGATAAATCACACGAGTTTTAGACATCCATTTGTACTCTGTTTGTTATGTAGAATCTTATTTTAGCAAAAACTTGTTTTTTTGGTGAATAATCCTCATTAATTTAAAAAACTTCACCTTATTTCTAGTTGCGGTACAATAGCAGCACGTTTGGAAGTATCAGATTATGGCGAAAGCATCTATTGTAGTAAAAAAAAATAATGGCGGTACCATTGCACTGAATAAACGTGCCCGCCACGATTATTTTATTGAAGAGAAATTTGAAGCGGGGCTTTCATTAAAAGGCTGGGAAGTCAAATCAATGCGCGCTGGTCGCATGACCATTGTAGAAAGTTATATTACCTTTAAAAATGGTGAAGCGTTCTTGTTTGGTGCACAGGTTCAGCCCTTGTTAAGTGCTTCGACCCATGTGGTGCCTGAAGCAACCCGTACCCGCAAACTGTTGCTGAATCGCCGTGAAATTGAAAAGTTGATGGGTGCGATTAACCAGAAAGGTTATTCCTGCGTTCCACTGGCCTGCTACTGGAAAGGTCCACATGCCAAGCTGGAAATTGCTCTGGTCAAAGGTAAGCAGCTCCATGACAAACGTGCCACCGAAAAAGACCGTGACTGGCAACGTGATAAAGCACGAATTTTCCATAAATAATGGATTAAAAATTGAATATAAAAAAACCTCCGCATTTGGAGGTTTTTTTATAACTTTAAGCTTTGCCGCCCAGTCTTGCCAGAGTCAGGGCAATATATTCCCCAAACCAGAGCCCGGTTTTTAAATCGCCCTCAGGTGGAGTGACTTCTACCGGCGCATTATCTGACTGGGTCATAAGCCCCAAGAAGCTCGACATCCGATTCAGATCCGTCACTGCACGACCTGTCGGCATCAATGGCAATCCACTCCATAGCATACCGTGCTGCATGGCAAACAGATTGATTTGCTGCAAGACCGCCAGCTTGTCGCCACTGAGTCCACCACCATTGGTAAAGGCTGCTGCCAGCTTACCCTGCCAGCTACGTGCCAGCCAGCGCTTGGAAGACTGTTCCATAAACAGCTTCATGGCAGAGGTCAGGCTACCCATATAGGTCGGACAACCAAAGATAATTGCATCGGCGGCGTCTAGTACATCCCAGTCTATATGTTCGACATTCATCATATGCACCTGAACACCAGTTTCTCGCGCACCATCGGCAATAAAATTTGCCACTTTAGCCGTGTGTCCATAAGGACTGTGATAAACAATCGCAACAGATTTGGAAGATAGGGACATAACGCTCAAAAGCCAAAAAATTCAGTTAAGTTTAACATTTTCATGCCATAAACACGAATGTCGCCATACGCCCTGTTTTAGCTTCGCGGCGATAAGAGAAATATTCCTCTGCTTGACGATAAGAACACTGATCCCCACCCAATACGGTATTTATGCCGTGTTGCTGCAAGATATAACGTGCAATTGCATACAGGTCGGCATAATATTTAGCTGCCTGTTCACCGACCTGAAATGCACTGTCCAGTTCAGGATATTTACCGCAAAAAGCTGCTTTTACTTCAGCACCAATTTCAAAACACGGCTGGCTAATTGCTGCCCCGAGCCAGGCCCAGGTCGGCGGAGTCTGCATAGCGGCAATGGTGTTTTCGACAATCCCACCCGCCAGACCACGCCAACCAGCATGCAAATTGGCAACTTCCGTACCTTTCGCATTCCCCATTACTACAGGTAAACAGTCTGCAGTCATCATCATCAAGGCATGCACCTTGCGCTGCGTCACCAGACCATCTCCGACCAGTGCGGTAAATGGCATCTGCTCATTAATGCTATGACAAATGGTGCTATGCGTCTGGGTCATCCAGGTAATCTTATCTACGCCAAAGGCAGCGAAATCCTGCAATAAAGCCATACGATGCTGTTGTACCCGTAGCGCATTATCCTGCACATGCAAGGCCAAGTTAAAACCTGCAAGCTCAGGCTGTGCGGATGGCTGTACTTTCGCATGGTGAACGCGAGTCTGGCCGACATACACACCTTGTGGAAGTCCTGGTACAAATTGCATCTCGATTCCTTGCTTTGACGCGAGCTAAATAAAAAGATTAATAGGCTTTGTTTTCGGTACGCAGCACTTCAACCAGATTGGCAAAGTCTTCCGGCCACGGTGCTTCAAAGGTCATTTCTTCTTTGGTACGCGGATGGGTCAGACCGAGTTGTACAGCATGCAAAGCCTGACGCTTGAAGCCACGCAAAGTATCATCTAATAATTGCGATGCACCTGCAGGCATACGGACACGTGGCATATACACCTGATCGCCCACCAAGCCAAAGCCGATATAGCTAAAATGCACACGGATCTGATGGGTACGTCCAGTTTCCAGACGGGCTTGAACACGGGTAAAATGCTGGAAACGCTCTTTGACATTGTAATGCGTCACCGCGTCTTTACCACCTGGAAGTACGGTCATTTTCACACGATCCACCGGATGGCGTTTGATTGGTTCATCAATGGTACCGCCAGCAATAATATTGCCGTAAACCACCAGGTCATACAGGCGATATACTGATTTTTTCTCAAGCTGTTTGCTTAAGGCAAACTGTGCTTCCAGATTTTTGGCAACCACCAACAGACCACTGGTGTCTTTATCGATACGATGTACCAGACCTGCACGCGCCAGTTCAGCTGATTTCGGATAGTGATGCAATAAAGCATTCACCAAGGTGCCAGAACTATTGCCAGCGCCCGGATGCACTACCATGCCTACAGGTTTATTGATGACAATAATGTCATCATCTTCATAGATGATATCCAGTGGAATATCTTCCGGCAGACTGCGCGTTTGCGCTTCAAGCTCAACATTTAAAGTCAGGGTTTCAAAACCATCACTTTTAAATTTCGGCTTAACCGGTTGACCATTCACCAATAAATTGCCATCTTTAATCCATTGCTTTAATTTTTCTCGAGAAAAATCGCTCCAGACCATTGCGGCAATCTGGTCGATCCGTTGCCCGATATAAGTTTCATCCAGTTGAAATTGCAACGATAAACGTGTTGCAGTTGCTTCTGAAGTATGGTTATCTGCATCCTCAGAATCTTCAAGTAAATTGAAATCAGTATCAGGGATATTAGAATTGGAAGATTGTGCTTGACTCATTTGCTCATTCAGACAAAAGTGGTTTAATAGTGCAATTGTAGCTCATTGCCCGTATTAACAGAGGAATTTTTATGTCGCTACCACATTATAAAATGACAATGCTTGCTGTGACATTAGGCATTGCATCGGCAATGGTAGGCTGTAGCAGTAATCCAAAAAAAGAAGTCGTGGATAAAGGTCCGGAATCTAGCGAACAGGTTTATATTCAAAAAGCACAGAAAGCGCTAGATCGTAATCAATATACCGATGCAGCAAAACAGTTGGAAGCGCTGGAAACTTATTTCCCGACCAGTCAGTATGCCCCGCAAGCGCAACTGGAACTGTTGTATGTGAAATTCCAGCAAAAAGATTATGAAGGTGCGGTCGCACTGGCAGAGCGTTTTATCCGTCTGAACCCGCAACATCCAAATGTCGACTATGCCTACTATGTACGCGGTGTCTCAAATATGGAACAGAACTATAACGGCCTGCTGCGTTATACCTCGCTGAAACAGTCGCATCGTGATGTCAGCTACCTGAAAGTGGCTTACCAGAATTTTGTTGATTTCATTCGCCGCTATCCATCTAGCACTTATGCAGTGGATGCAGCACAGCGTATGCAGTTTATCGGTCAGGAACTGGCTGAGCATGAAATGAACGCAGCACGTTTCAACATCAAGCGTAAGGCTTATCTGGCAGCAGTTGAACGTGGCTTGTGGGTGATTGAACATTATCCTCAAACTCCGCAGATTCCAGAAGCACTGGCAACGGTTGCTTATGGCTATGCTCAGCTAGGTGATAAAGCGACTTCTCAGCAATATGTGGATGTATTAAAGCTGAATTATCCGAATCTGGTGAAATCAGATGGGACGGTGAATCTGCGTGCAGCGCGTAGTGAAGGCAGCTTCTTTAACCGCGCGACACTGGGTATTTTTGGTAAAGAAGCCAAGACTGTAACCGACATCGATGCACAGTCTGATGCGCCAGAAAATGAAAAGCGCAGCATCACCAATCGCATTTCATTTGGTTTGCTGGATCGTCCTAAAACGGCTGAATAAAGCTAAAGAAGGCCGGCAGCATCAGCAAATAAGACAGCGCTTTACAGGTGCATTTTCCTCAAGGGCAAGGTATCATACTTGCCCTTTTGCGTTGTCTTGCCCAGGCTTGAACAAAACGTGCAAAAGGTATACAAAGGAACTTGAAATATTCAATGTCCAACTAGACTATTTTCATTTTTTCAGTGATTTAGACCTTAGATTCCAGCACGAGAAGCTCAGCAGACCATGGCCATTCCTCAACATACGATTGATCAGATTCTCGATCGCACCGATATTGTCGATGTGATTGGTCAATTCGTAAAACTGAAAAAAACAGGCCGTACCTATTCAGGCTGCTGCCCTTTTCATCAGGAAAAATCACCGTCTTTCCACGTCTATCGTGACAAACAGTATTTTCACTGTTTTGGCTGTCAGGCCAACGGTAATGCCATCCGTTTTTTAATGGACATTGGCAGCCGTAATTTTGTCGAAGTGATGAAAGACCTGTCCAGCCAGACGGGCATCGAACTGCCTAAAGACAATACTGATTCCAATAAATTAAAATATAAACGTGAAGCAGCCAAACCCAAAATCGTGCCTGCTCAAACTGCACCACAAACTCAGCCGCAACAGAATAACGCTCCAACAGAAAATAATAATGCTGCATCTACGGCGAGTTTCGATCCATTTGCAGAGTTTCAGACAGTCGAACAGGATTTTTATGGTGACCCTTTTGCTTCTTTTGAACACCTACCGATGGCGGAAGTTCAGCAAGACGGTAACCTCTACGACCTGCTAGAAAATATCGCGCAGTTCTATGAGCGCCAACTCCCAAATAGCCCGAGTGCCCAGCAATACTTCAAGCAGCGTGGTCTGACTGCAGAGACCATTGCCTATTGGCGCTTAGGCTATGCGCCTGAAGACTGGCAACATCTGGAAAAAGCCTTTCCTCAGGATATTGAGGGCTTAAAACTTTTAGGTCTGATTCGCACCAGCGACAGTGGCCGTGATTTTGACCTGCTGCGTGAACGAGTCATTTTCCCGATCCGTGATACCAAGGGCCGTGTGGTCGGCTTTGGCGGCCGTGCCCTGAATGACGAGATCAAGCCGAAATACATCAACTCGCCAGATTCTGAAGTCTTCCATAAAAACCAGTTGCTGTACGGCCTCTATGAGGGCCGCAAACAGAAAGCCCAAGAATGGCTGATGGTCGAAGGCTATATGGATGTGATTGCGCTTCAGCAATATGGCATTCATGGCGCAGTGGCGACTTTAGGCACAGCGAGTAATACCGACCACCTGAATATTCTGTTCAAGCAGAGCAACCGGCTGACCATTGCCTTTGATGGGGATGCTGCCGGTCAAAAAGCAGCGCGCCGTACCTTGGACATTGCCCTGCCCCTGCTGAATGATGGCCGAGAGCTGAAGTTCTTTGTTTTGCCCGCTGACCATGACCCAGATTCATTGATCCGCCGTGAAGGGATAGAAAACTTCAGACGCTTGCTGGATCAGGCACCGTTGATGTCGGACTTCGTGTTTGCCCATCTGACCCAAAATCAGGATATCACCACCCCAGAAGGCAAGAGTCAGGTTATGGGTGAACTAAAAAATCTGACCGAATTACTGCCCAAACACGGCTCCTTCCGTTATCTGCTGCAGCAATTTTTCCGCGAAAAACTGGGCTTTAATCGTAAATGGCAACCTAAGGTCAATACAGATGCATCTTTAAGCTTTAGTACCAAAATTGATGCTGAAGAATATGTGATTGCGATCTTGATGAATCATCCTTATCTGTATATTCATTTTGAACCACTGCGCGCGCTAGTAGCGGAAGATCAGTTGCTGTTTAAGATTTTGAATATTCTGAATGTGATTTTTGATGACTTACCGGATGATCCTGAACTGTCGATCTATTATGTGCTCGGTGCCTGCGCAGCCCATCATCATGAACTGCAGCATATTCTGCAGCATGCCAATGTCAGCGATTACACCTCATCGCCGGAACAGGCCGATAAGCTCGCGGCTGATTTTTCAACCAAGCTGCAATATCAGTGTTTAAAAAACAAGATTAAATCCAAGAAATTTAACAGTATTGCAGAAATGAAAAACCTGAAAATGCAGATTTATGAGATTGACCGCAAACGCTCAATGACCCTGTTAGAAGATTAATTTTTCAAATTATTGATTCTTTTGAATCCAATGAAGTCACTGCTAGCTCACATTATTATTTATAATTTTCTCAAATAATCAGGCTGGGTTTTATGTTGAAGTACAAATCAGCAAAGAACCAAGCTTCTCATCATGCTGATTAAAACGAATGCCTGGATTTACGACGCTTCGCGACTACATTGCCCAGTTCTTCCTGTAACAGCTCAAAATAGGTAGGATCTTCCGCTTTGGCCGCCTCACGCAGCACAATAGAAGTTGGATGCAACAGTTTTTGGGTTAAACGATGTGAAAACTCGGCCAGTACCGTTTCCGCCTTTTCGCCCTTGGCAATACGCTGCATTGCCAGTGACAATTCTTCCTGACGTAATGTTTCCCCGTGGTCACGATAGGCATGAATGGTCGCCCCGGCCTGTTTGACCTTTTGCTGGGTCATCAGTTCTGTAGCCAGCTGATTGACCATGATCTCAGCCTCAACAGCCGCTTGACGGCGCTGTGCCAGATTTTCCTCAATCACGCTTTGCAGGTCATCGACCCCATACAGATAAACCCCGTCCAGGCTTTCTACTTTGGCATCAATATCGCGTGGCACTGCCAGATCGACCAGCAGCATCTGCTGGTAACGGCGTTTCTTTAATGCTGCCTTGATATCAGGATAGTGAATCACCTGATGCAAACTGCCGGTACAACTGGAAATGACATCGGCACGATGCAGATTTTCTGCAAGCTGATCAAAATCTATAATTTCGACTTCAACTCGATGTGCAATTTCCTGTGCCAGAATATCCGCACGCTCGCGGGTACGGTTACAGATGATGATCTTGCCCACACCCATTTCTGCAAGATGCTTAGCCACCAGACTGTTCATCTCTCCAGCTGCCACCACCATAATGGTCAGCTTGTCCGGGTGACTAAACACTTGCAAGGCCAGTTGTGCTACCGCATAGCCCATCGAGACCGCATGACTACCGACAGCCGTTTCCGAACGCACACGTTTAGCGGCATAAAAAGCATATTCAAAAATGCGGTTCAGGTTTTGCGAAACGGTATGAGAGTCTTTGGCCAGAGAAAGTGCGGTTTTGACCTGCCCCAGAATTTGTGGTTCACCTAGCATCAGTGAATCCAGACCACTGGCAACACGCATCAGATGCGTCACCGCTTGAGCATTTTCATAACGATAGACATGATGTTGCAGTTGTTTGACATCCACCCCATTTTTCTGGGCGAGCCAGTTCAGCACCATGTCAGCATTGTCAGACATGGCGTAAACTTCGGTCCGGTTACATGTAGACACCACCACCATGTCGTTCAGTTGAGGGTGTTGGCTTTGCTCGGCAAGAATGGCACTTAACTTTTCAGGGTTAAACGCCACTTGTTCGCGCAGTTCTACAGAGGCAGTTTGATGGTTGACACCCAATGCAAAGAAAGACATATCAGGTCATCATTTCACTAAATTTATGCTATTGTGCAACATCGGTGTCATAAAAAGCATTACTTGGATCAATAAAAAATTGCGTCAAACAATTAGCCGTATCAACGGCCCTACAATTAAGCAATATTCTACCACATTCCTACTGGTGGGTAGCATGGCTTCGACTGCGCATCTTTATGCAGCGGAAGCAGTTTACCATGCAAATCAAAATTATGATGCGATAAAACAAAGTATGATGGCTGAGTTTGCCATCGCTGCACATGACATTCCGACTGCTTTGCACAACTATACGGTGCTGGCGATCAAGAGCAATTCCACTTCAGTCAAGCAGCGTGCACTGAATGTCGCGCTGGAACATGATGACCTACAGGCAGCACTAGATATCTCCACGCACTGGGTGGTACAAGAGCCACAAGACGTCCCTGCTTTATTTTATTTATCACATATTGCCCTTAAAGCGCATGAATATGAGCTGGCTGCTGAGACCTTAGAAAAAATCCTGCAAATTGATGACAGTGCCGATCTGGAAGAAATTCTCGCCGGAATTTCACCGGAAGGCACAGAGGATCGTACTTATCTGATTCAGGCCTTAAGCACCACTAAAGCCAAGGACAATCCATCTATTCTGGTGCTGGTAGCCGGTCTGGAAGCACAAAATGGTCAGCTCGAACAGGCTCTAAATACAGTTAACCGCGCCTTAAAAAAACGTCCGAATGCGACCGGCTATATTTTGATGAAAGCCAATCTGCTCAATGCACTCGGCGATACTCAGGCGACACTGCAATGGTATGAAAAATCCAGCCGTAAACACCGCAATAATCTGGATGTACGTCTGGCGGAAGTCAAATATCTGGTCAAGCTGAACGAAGCGACTTTGGCGCTGAAAAAACTGCAAGACATTCTAAAAAAATGGCCGACTGCCGAAGAAGCCCTGTTTATTGCCGGACTGACCAGTATTGACTTAGAAGAATACGAGAAGGCCGAAAAATATCTGGTTGAACTGCGTTATTCTGCACAATATCAGAACGAAGCCTATTATTATCTGGCGGTCAATGCAGAACGCAAACAGCACTATGAAACAGCCAAAGCCTATTATCGTCTGGTCGATGGCAGTCTGTACACGGTCTCGCGCCGTAACATGATTTCGATTTTTGCCCAGCAGGATAAACTGCATGATGCACTGCGTTTCCTGACTCAGGAACGGGTCAATTATCCACAACATGCCAGCTTCCTCTATCTAGCCCAAGCGGATATTTTGACGCGCATGCAGAATAAAAAAGCTGCGATTCGCCTGTTGGAAGAAGCCAGCAAAAACCTGCCGGATGACCCTGAACTGGTCTATTCGCAAGTTCTGTTGCTGGATCCCCATCAGGATCGCGTCAAGCTGGATGAACTACTCAGCACTTTACTTAAAATTGAACCGAACAGTCCGACCTATCTGAATGCCTATGCCTATACCCTGGCGATGCAAAACCGTCGCCTCGAAGAAGCACGCCGCTATGTCGAACAGGCACTAGAATATGCACCAGAACAGGCGTCCATTCTGGATACCTATGGTTATATCTGTTATTTACAGAATGACTTCGCCACAGCTGCGGACGTATTATACAAAGCCTATCAATTGAATCCGAATGTGAAGATTGGGGTGCGTTATGCCCGGTCGTTGTACATGAAAGGTGATCTACAACACTTCCACCAAGTGTTACAACAATTACAACAAAACCATCCAAATGCCCCAGAATTGAAACAACTTAATTCGCTATTGTTAGCACCACAAACCAAAACGAGTTAATTAATTTATGCGCAATTTGAGCCAATTGGGCTGCTGTGCCTTTGCAGCCACTGCTTTATTTTTAACTGGCTGTCAGCAGATGATCAAGCCACAAGCGCCTGCCACCCCGTCTGTACAGGCAGACAATCAATTTCAGCTGCAAGGTAAAATTGGCGTTCGCACCCCTCAACAGACTGGCAGCGCATTCTTTACCTGGGTACAACAGCAGGAAGAATTCGATATTGAACTCAGCGGTATCTTAGGCGTCGGTAAAACCCAGATTTCTGGCACGCCGGGACAAGTGACCTTAAACAGCGCAAAAACAGGTGTGATTCAGGCAGCCAGTGCCGAAGAATTATTGCAACGCGCAACCGGCTGGCAAGCACCGATCAGTTATTTAGTGGACTGGGTACAAGCCCGCCCTGCGACCAACTCTGCCAAATTACAAAAAGACGATACGCAGCGGATTAACCAGATTATTGAACAGGGCTGGACAGTCGATCTCAATTATAATGCGCAGGCCAAAATGCCAAACCGCTTGATTTTAAAACAGTCACTTGGAAATGGTGCAGAAAACCGTATTACAATGATCATTGAAAACCGTTAATTGACCTGATTCCAGCCCATGATGATTCGTGTTCCCTCGCCTGCTAAACTGAATTTGTTTTTACATATCACCGGTCGCCGTGAAAATGGCTATCATGAGCTGCAAAGTATTTTTCAGCTGATTGACCTATATGACTGGCTGGAGTTTGAACAAAGCGCTGATGATGCGATTCAGATAGAAGGTCTGGCCTCAGTGGATCTGCAACAGAATTTAATCTATCGGGCGATACAGTTGTTGAAGCCCTATGCTAAGACGCTCTCTGGACTAAAAATTCGTCTGGAAAAAAATATCCCGATGGGTGCAGGTCTCGGTGGCGGCTCTTCCAATGCAGCGACGACCCTGATTGTGCTAAACCAGCTCTGGCAGTGCGGTTTAAATGTTGAACAACTGGCAGAGCTTGGGGTCAAGCTAGGCGCAGATGTGCCAATATTTGTGCATGGCAAAAATGCCTGGGCGGAAGGTATTGGCGAACACTTAACATTCATAGACTTAGATCAAAAAAAATTCATTGTGTTAAAACCTGATTGTTTTATCAGCACTCAACTGCTTTTTTCGCAAAAAGCATTGACAAGAGACACGAAGAGCTCTAAATTTTGCGCCTATCAGGAAACGCCATCTGATTTTGGAAATAACTTTGAGCCACTGGCAAGAAGCTTATATCTCGAAGTCGATGAAGCAATGCAATATCTCGACCAGTTCGGAAAAGCAAAGCTTACAGGTACAGGTGCTTGTGTGTTTATTGAAGTCACTGACAATCTGAATATCGAAGATATTCTTGCAAATGCACCATGTAAAGCTTACCTGGTCAACAGTTTACAAGAATCACCTTTAGTTCGGTTTAAAGTGTAGATAGGGGTATCGCCAAGTGGTAAGGCACCGGGTTTTGATCTCGGCATCCGTTGGTTCGAATCCAGCTACCCCTGCCATTTTTCACCTGTAGATGTACTGTATTAGGGGTATCGCCAAGTGGTAAGGCACCGGGTTTTGATCTCGGCATCCGTTGGTTCGAATCCAGCTACCCCTGCCATCTTACAGTCATCAAATTAGGGGCGTCGCCAAGTGGTAAGGCACCGGGTTTTGATCTCGGCATCCGTTGGTTCGAATCCAGCCGCCCCTGCCATTTTCTCGAAAAAAGACAGAACACTCATTTGCTGTAAGACTGTTAATTTACCTTGACACTTTACCGCAAAAATATTAAAGTTCTGCCGCATTAGGGGTATCGCCAAGTGGTAAGGCACCGGGTTTTGATCTCGGCATCCGTTGGTTCGAATCCAGCTACCCCTGCCATCTATTCCCATATATCCCAACCGCCAAGGGTGCTTCATGCCCAATCTTGTCGTTTTTAGTGGATCTGCGCATCCACAATTCGCTCAAAAAGTCGTAAGTCACTTACACATTCCTCTAGGCGCTGCCTCTGTAGGTCAGTTCTCTGACGGTGAAATTGCTGTCGAGATTACTGAGAACGTTCGTGGTAAAGACGTATTTATCGTACAACCTACTTGTGCCCCAACTAATGATAACCTGATGGAAATCTTGGTGATGGCTGATGCTTTGCGTCGTGCAAGTGCGGGTCGTATTACTGCCGTGATTCCTTATTTTGGTTATGCTCGTCAAGACCGTCGTCCACGTTCAGCACGTGTTCCAATCACTGCAAAAGTTGTAGCAGACATGCTCACTACTGTAGGCGTTGACCGTGTGGTGATGATCGACTTGCATGCTGACCAGATCCAAGGCTTCTTCGATATCCCTGTAGACAACATCTACGGTACACCAGCGCTACTTGCTGACTTGCGTCAACAATCGCATCACAATCTGATGGTGGTTTCACCTGACGTAGGTGGTGTAGTGCGTGCACGTGCTGTTGCGAAACAAATGGGCGATATCGATCTTGCAATCATCGATAAGCGTCGTCAAAAAGCGAATGAATCACAAGTGATGCATTTGATTGGCGATGTAAAAGATCGTGATTGTGTCATTGTTGATGACATGGTAGATACTGCTGGTACGCTATGCAAAGCTGCTGATGCATTGAAAACTTTCGGTGCTCGCAAGGTTGTTGCGTATGCAACGCATCCAGTACTTTCTGGTAAAGCGATTGAAAACTTAAAGAATTCTGTGATTGATGAACTGGTTGTGACTGATACCATTCCTCTTTCTGATGAAGCTTTAGCACTGGGCAAGATTCGCCAGGTTTCAGTAGCCAGTATGGTTGCCGAAACGATTCGTCGTATTAACAACGAAGAATCTATTAGCGCAATGTTCGATTCTTATCTATAATAGAGCGCTGAATTTTCAAAGCCCTGCCATTTGGTAGGGCTTTTACTCACCAGACTGGTCGCAAGTCTGGTTCATTTAACTTAAATAGGATGTCTATCATGGCAAACTTCGTATTAAACGCAGCAGCACGTGAAGAAGCAGTTCAAGGGAAAGGTGCGAGCCGCCGCCTTCGTCTTCAAGCTAAAGTTCCTGCAATCATCTACGGTGGTGAAGCTGCTCCTGTAGCAATTACTGTTGAGCTTCGTCAGCTTGTTAAATTCTTAGAAAACAATTCATTCTTTGAAGAAGTTATCGAAATTGATGTAGACGGTAAAGTTGAAAGCGTTAAAATCCAAGCGTTACAACGTCACCCAGCTAAAAACACACCTATGCACGCTGACTTCAAACGCGCATAAGTGTTAATGGTGTAATTAGTGTCAAATATTTCACTGATTGTTGGTTTGGGTAACCCAGGTTCTGAGTATGCCCAAACCCGCCATAATGCAGGCTTCTGGTTCGTAGAACGCCTTGCAGAGCAATATGGCATTACCCTCAAAAAAGACCCAAAATTCAACGGATTTAGCGGTCGTGGCAATATCGAAGGTCAAGACGTCCGTCTTCTTCTACCGACAACCTTTATGAACCTTTCCGGTAAAAGTGTTGTTCCTTTCGCCAAATTTTACAATATCGCACCTGAATCGATCCTGATTGCCCATGATGAACTGGACATGAATCCTGGTGTCATTCGCCTGAAAACTGGCGGTGGTCACGGTGGTCATAATGGTCTACGCGATATCGTTCCGCATATTGGTTCAAACTTCCATCGCCTGCGTATTGGAATTGGTCATCCTGGTGCCAAAGACCGTGTTTCCGGTCATGTACTCAGTAAAGCACCAAGCAGCGAACAGAATTTAATGGATGATGCAATTTCTCATGCCCTCGCCCGCACAAAAATGCTGGTGAATGGTGAAGTACAGCAAGCCATGAATCAAATCAACGCATATAAGCCGAACTAAACATTCAAAAATTGCTGGACAATTCCGCTTGCCAGAAAGTTTATTTAAGCGCAAAATGCGTTTGCTCGATTGTTCACCATACAGCAAGCAAGATTGATTTAACCAAATGATCAAACTCTTAGGTCAACTCAGGGGACGCTAGCCATGCTATCTCGTTTATTAAAATGCAAAATTCACCGCGCTCACGTTACACATGCAGAACTACACTATGAAGGTTCATGTGCAATTGATGGCGTTTTGATGGATTTGGCTGGCATTCGTGAATACGAAGAAATTCATGTGTGGAACGTGACCAATGGTAAACGTTTTGCAACTTATGCAATTCGTGGCGAAGACAATTCAGGTATCATCTCAGTCAATGGTGGCGCTGCGCATCAGGCCGATGTAGGCGATATCGTGATTATTGCAACCTTTGGCGATTTCACTGAAGCTGAAGCGAATGCCCATCAGCCTCGCTTGGTTTATGCTACCCCAAACAATACAGTCAGCCACACTGCCAACTGTATTCCGGTACAAGTCGCATAAGCTGATCAGACCAGATACCCAAAAGCTCGCACATTGCGGGCTTTTTTAATACCCGAATATTGACCTATTTAACTGCCCTCTCGCCAGCTTTTAGAGCTTTCACAGTTTAAGGGTTTTAATTGTTGATCCAGCAAATCAAATAACAAGGCCTTGCCATTTTCCTTCACTTTCAGCTCTGCAAATTTGGCGTTACGATAACAAGGCTCCAGACCCTCGGGGAACATGAAACTGTTAGCAGCAGGATACAAAGCCTCAAAAGTATTGCGTGGGTTTTTCAGCATTAATCGGGCTACACGTTCCGATTGATTGAGTGCACTTCGATCAAAACTGGTTTTAATAACTCTGCGCTGCTGATCCAGCTGCACATAACTCATTACATGTGATTGATTTTTAAAATCTTCAATCTTTATGTCAGAAACAGGCTGTTCGGAACCATTCCCCGCTGCCACTGCGCTAAAATGCAGATCATAGTTCAGTACCATATAATCCCCTTGCAGGATCGAACGCGGATCGACTGGTGCCAACTCGACAAAGATACTGTCGCTTTTGGCCAGATGCCATTCATGCTGGACAATTAAACCTACGAATAAAGCAATACTAAAAATACTAAGATGCAGTGCCATAAACTTTTTCATCATGAGACCACTCCTGCTTTCAGCTGGAACTTCGGTGAACTCAACACATAAGCCAAAAGCAACACCAGCACACCTGAGGCAAAAATACTGACACTTTTAAATAAAAAACTTAGTCCCAGATTGTAATACAGCAGCCATAACCAGAAGATCAGTAGCAAAATGGTCAAGGCTTGCATCAATCGTTGTTGATTCACCATGGCCCAAGCCATAAACACTAAAATGATAAAAATTTCAAAGTAACCCAATGCAATCAGCAGAATTCCCGCAGCAGGAATGAGCCAGAGTTGAATTCGTGAAAATTGCTTGAGATGAATCCCGACAAAACTCAATAGCCAGAAAGCTGGCAAAATATAGAAAATAATGGCTTCATCTATACCGCGTGGCTGCAATTGCTGAGCCACACCAAATTGCAGTAAACATTGAAAAATAGCCGTCACCACCAAAATACTAATCATCCATAAATTCATGCTTTTGGCATAAGCTGAAGCGAGCCAGTATCTCGCAGTAAGCAAAGCTCCTGTCAGAATGCTGTAATTCAGCAGCATGATCCACGTCAGCAGGCGCTGATCCTGAAAAAATGCATGTTGGTCGACCAGAACTGCAATTCCCAGTATATGTGCAAGTAACAACTGCAACAGCACCACCAGCCAATGCATACGACTCATGATAGTCAGCAGCGTAATGCCGACTTGTATCAGCCAGATTAGCAATAGACTCTCTGTGAGTAATTGAGTATGAATCAATACCGCGGCCTGACCGCAAACCCATAAACAATAAGCCAATTGCCGCAGAAAAACTGAGGGCTTGCTACGAATCAACCACCAGGCGACTGCGATAAAAATGATTCCCATCAGAATCGAAAAACTTTTCCAATAGGTCAGCAACAGCATGGCCAAGATCACACCAGCAATCCACGCGCCCAGAGCCAATGGAATGACCGAAAACCGGCTCTTGGGCAACAGCTTGATCAGCAGACCTGTAATAGCTGCGAACCAGCTGAATATCAGCAAAGCTAGTATCAATAAGCCAGCGGCAGAATCATGTAAATATTGCTGAGTGAGATCAAAAATGAGAACACTAAAACTCAGGGCCAGTCCTGCAACAAGCAAACTGGTTTCAAGCTGTTGCTTTCGGGTATAGAAATAAACACTGAATAAAATAGGCAGAACCAGCAACGAAGCCAAATACCAGATCGAATCCGAGTCGATAAACCGGAACATACTTACTACTGAAATAAGCACCACGACAGCGATAAACAGATAGCGCAAAACCGGATAATAACGTAAGGCATAGATCATACTTAGCCCGGTCAACAGATTCAGACCGAGCAGATAAAGAGTTTCAGCACGCACCAGCCAAAAGCTTTGTTTAAAATAAAAATAGAGTGCTAACTGGCTGACCACACAAAATAATGCAAAGATCCCAATATTCGGCCGATACAGCCAAGGCAGCAACAGCAAAGCCCAAAGCAGAAATAACTGATAACTGTCAGCACCAGTCTGATAAATCTGTCCAATCACGGCCAGACTTAAGCCCAGCATTAGACCCGATACAGTATCCAGACTTTGTCTTAACTTTTCCCGCGCAGTGAAACGCACACTCAGCAATGCTGAACCCAGCAATAAAATTTGAGGAATAAACAGCTGGACAAATTTGGGCAACATCCACCAGTTTGCTGCCAGCAGATACACGATACTGACAGCGATCAGCGCCAGCCCAATGATTTGAAGAATTTGAATCACAGCAGGTTGAATAAATAACAGCGGGGAAAATGGACGATCTGGCGATGGTACTGTTCTGGACATACTGATCTGTTCAATTTTTATTTGATTTCACCTTAGCATGATTTTTGCAGGATATGCCAGGCAGGAACAGTTCAAGTATGCTGTACATTTTTAAATCAGGATTTGATAAATTCCGTACCCTGCAATCATGAGCAGAATCATGCCGCACAATGCCAGCAAATGTGGATAGAGTCGAGAATGGGATAAGTGGTTGAAACCCAAATACACCACAGACAAAGTCAGAAAATCCAGGAGAATCCAGCTCAAAGTCAAAATAATTAAACTTAAATCAAGATCAGGAGTAATCCCGATAAACTGCGGGAAAAAAGCCGCAAAGAAAATAATGTCCTTCGGATTAGAAATACCAACCAAAAAACCTTGTCGAAAACCACCATGCACAGGAACTAGATTCTCCTGAGCTTTCTCCTGCTGCTTAAAAATAACTTCACGGAAAATCTGCCAGCCCAGATAGCCAATATATAAACAGCCCAGCAGCTTGATCGCATCCAGCCATTGCGCATTAATGACCAACAAACCTTTTAGACTCAATACCGATAAGGCAATTAACACCAGAGAGGCGAAATTGGTACCAAAAATGGTTCTTAAAGCCGCCGCATAACCACCTTTTAAACCGGCACTGGCCACCAGCAACATCACTGGGCCAGGTGTAGCGATCATCACCACAACAGCCAGACAATATAAAAAATATTCACTAATATTCATGCCACCCCTCAGCTATTGTTATTTTTATGCATAAAAAAAGAGGACTTAGTCCTCCTCTTGTATATGAATCAGATGCTGACTGATACCGTCTGCCCGCAGAAAAGCCAGATCATAACTGGCAGTAGCCAAGGCCAAGATCCGGCGCTCAAACTCATCCCACAACGGACGCACCTGCTTATAATGGATGGCCAAACCACTATCGTCGGTAAAATGCCGATTTTTTTCACACAGCTTTAAAGCATGATACAGCTTGCGCCCTTTGGAAGCATCATCACGCAAGCGCACCCGTTTCGACAGCACAAAGGCCTGCACTTTGACAAGATCGGCATGCGGTAACAATGGCACCAGAATCTGATCCAGCTGTGCATCCAGTCGCTGCCACACAGCTCCATGCTGCTCAGCACTATACGTATTCCAGTGAATCACTTCATGATTAAAACGGCGACAACCACGACATACCGCATCACCAAATACGGTCGAGCAACGCCCTGCACATGGGGTTAAAGACGCAATACGACGATCTGAACTCAAAACACACTCCAAAGATACTGCAACTTTCAGTATCTGCATCACTGCACAAAATCCTGGGCCGGGCATGACTATACACGCTCTCTCCCATGAATTGAAGCCTGTTAAAAGACTTGCGTTTTACTCGCTTATTCACTCGAATCAAGCTAAAATATGCGCCTTTCAAATTATCATGCTACGTTGGAGTATTCCATGAACGCTACTGTAGAACAGCTTGCACCTGTAGAACAGCAAGCGACGACTGGTTGGGTTGTTGCCGCACTTTATCAATTCAAAGAAGTTCAAGATCCTGCCGATCTTCAGCAACGTCTTCTGGACCTGGTAAAATCCATCAACCTTTGCGGTACTCTAATTGTGGCAGGTGAAGGCATTAACGGTACGGTTGCAGGCGACCGTGCATCGATTGATCAAATTCACCAGTTCCTTCTGAATGAAGGTTTTAACGAAATGGAATACAAAGAATCTGACAGTTCTGAAAAACCATTCCGTAAAATGAAAATTAAATTAAAAAAAGAAATCGTGACTTTAGGCGTGGAAGTGAAACCGCGTGATTTAGTCGGTCACTATCTTGATCCAAAAGAATGGAACGAACTGATTGCACGTGATGACGTGATTCTGGTTGATACCCGTAACGATTACGAATACAAAGCAGGTACGTTCAAAGGCGCGATTGATCCGAAAACTGAAAGCTTCCGCGAATTCCCTGAATACGTGAAAAATAATCTGGAACAGCACAAAGACAAGAAAATTGCCATGTTCTGTACTGGCGGTATTCGTTGTGAAAAATCCACTTCACTTCTTCTACAAGAAGGTTTTACCGAAGTGTATCACCTGAAAGGCGGCATTCTAAAATACCTGGAAGAAACCCCGGCTGAAGAAAGCATGTGGGAAGGTGAATGCTTCGTGTTTGATGGTCGTACTGCCGTAACGCACGGTGTTGAAGAAGGCCAAAATACCAAGTGTCATGCGTGTGGCTGGCCTTTACTTCCAGAAGAAGTTGCCCTCCCAAGTTATGAACATGGTGTCTCTTGTGTGTACTGTATTGACAAAACCACCGAGAAACAAAAAGAAGGTTTCCGTATGCGTCAATCACAAATTTTAGCAGCAAAACGCAAACGCCTCTAATTTGGCCTTTTGTAATGAAATATATAAAAACCCTCCTCGGAGTAATGCCAGTCAGTTAAGAAATTGACTGGCATTTTCTTGGGTATTTCTGCGGTTTTCCTTTCACAACTCGTGGGCAACTTCTAACCCTTCTCTCAGGCAAAACATACCTCCTCGATTTCTCCAGTAAACTTTCTAGATGTTTAGGTAAATTCCCTGCGGAGTCTAAAGAATCAAATCTTAATATATTCAGGATGCTGATAGAGGCAATATGAAAGCTGATTCTCAAAGGACTGACTTTTGCACGTTGAGCCATATGTTTCATTTGTCTTCTTAGAATATTATAGGCAATGAAGACCCCCCATAATTCTTGATAAATTAAATCAGGTTGCTTGCTCCTCAAATGCTTACCTTCCTGTAAATCACTTTTGATTTCTCGGTAACACATTTCTATTTCCCAGCGCTGGGCATAAAGCTTCGCCAAGCCTATCAGTGGATATGCCTTTGAATCCATTAATGAAGTGATATAACGTCTAATTTTCCCTGCCTGCTCAACTTCAATCAAACGCGCTTCCCAATATTCTCCTAATGATGGATTTAGCTTCCTGGCTCTAGCTGAAAGAGGCATTTTGATTTGAAAGTCATGCGGGGAATTACGTTTAATGATCTCATAGCGTAAATTATCTTTTGCTCTCATTAACCAATGACTGGCTTCTACTCGTGTTTGCCAGTCAATCAAGAAATCAGCAGAGAAATAGGCTCGATCAAACAAGGTAATACTATGCGATGGAGGACATAATCGATTTGCCAGTGTAAGTTCACCCTGATCCATGCTACCTATTTGGGCATCAATGATTTCATGGGTGCTGGTATTTACCAGGCAGGTTGCTCTCACTTGTGGATAAGGGGCTGCAGCGGTTTTACCCTTAGATGAGCCAAAGTGTTCAAAATTCTCGTCTGTATAAGGCATAGACCAAACCACCCCGTCAACAGCACATACACTAAGGCCATGAAAGTTTGAGTATTGCTGTTGGGATTCTTCAAACCAGGCTTGGCTGAGTAGAGAAAACAAGGTATTCAAGGGCTCTCGTCCTAAACGTTGTCGTGCTTGCACTGCTGCACTGGGGACACAATATTCTGTTGTACCAAACACAAGTTTTAGTTGCTCTACGACATACCCGATCGGTTGATCTCGAAATAGGGCAAGCCCAATTACCAGCCATACCACATGTTCGGCAGGTAATTTTCTTCTCCTGATAGAAGCCTTACCTGTTTGATGTAGGCTTTCTTTAATCCAGTTTAAATCAATGAGTTCACTGAAATGGCTGAGTGAAGGCAAAGAATGTTGAAGGGTGCAATCTAAATTTTCAGATAAAGTCATAAAAAAAATGAGCGTATTGGCATACACTCATTTTTACTACATTTTTCTAATGTCTGCTTAACTGACTGGCATTACTCCTCGGAGGGTTTTTTGTTTACATAAAAATCACAACAGCAATAAAACTCTTACCAATTACTTACCAAGAACCTCATTTTTTTTCAAACAAGATTGTTAGTCTAATGATACGGTGATTTATAAGCTAAGTCTTTCATTATTAACTGAAATTTTTAAGTGAAAAGGAATATAAAATGGCAGGCTCACTTGCTCGAGATTCAGACAACCTGGTTCAATTTCAACCTAAAGAAAATATAAAATTGCAACGGCTTCATCAAATTTCTGAAGAGCTTGAACAGCAGTCACATCTGTTCGTCGTTATCTTGGGAACCGTCATTGGGGCCATTTTGGCACTGTTCATTGGTTACCATATCAATACCAGCATCATGCATTTTATCCTGCTGAGTATTTTGCCGATCTGCTTGGCCTATTTCTTACGTAAAGTTTATATTTATACCCTGACGCATAGCTGATTCTGCCTGATCATTTATATTCCAAGACTTTACCGCACAAAAAATACTGCTTAGGATACAGGCAGTATTTTTTATTTTGCCAATCATATGAATCTGACCGAATGGATTATTTCCGTCATGGAGCAACTGGGCTACTGGGGCATTGCCCTGCTCATGTTCCTGGATAATGTCTTCCCGCCAATCCCTTCCGAAATTATTATGCCTTCCGCGGGCTATTCAGCCTCTCAGGGCGAGTTAATACTCGTCGGGGTGATCATGTCCGGTTGTATCGGCTCCCTGCTGGCAGCCGCCTTACTGTACTGGATTGGCTATAAATTTAACCATGATTCTATTTTTAAATTTGTCGATCGTTATGGTAAATATTTATTTATTAAATCAGAGGATGTGAAAAAATCACTGAGCTGGTTTGAGCATTATGGTCACCGCATTGTGTTCTTTGGTCGCATGATTCCTGCGGTTCGCTCGCTGATCAGCATTCCTGCCGGCATGAGTCATATGCCCTTCTGGAAATTTATGTTCTATAGCACACTTGGAACCATCATCTGGACTACGTTTCTGGCTTGTGTCGGATTTTATTTTGGCGAAAACCAGCAGTTGATGCAGCAAATTTTTAGTAAAGTCAGTTATGTGATTATTGCCATTGTTGCGGTAATTATTATCTGGATTTTCTACCGTAGACAGCAGCGTAAAAATCGTCCATCCTGAGGAAGATCCCTTAAGGAGATTAAAACGATGTCGCATTATCTTAAATATTTTGCCACCGTTTATCTGACCTTGGTTCTATTGGTAGGCATACTCATCTATGTATTCAATCTGGGTGCCATTCTGCTGATTCCTGCCCTGATTGCTTCCGCCTTTCTCAGTGCCCGATACTTTGTTAAGAAAGAACTTCGTTTGCCGACTCAGGAAGAGAAAAGCAAACTGGTCTGGGGCTCCACCATCATTGCCATGACATTCGGGTTTATCTTTTTAGTTGTGGTCATCTGGATGAACCCGCAGACAGATGAAATTTATAGAACCATCACCTATACAGGAAGAGGAACAAATTCATTTCTGGTGGCTGCCAGCATTGCCTTACATGCTTTGCTGTTCCATATCGCCTACAATGCTTATGCGCGCTACAGTCTGGCGAAGCGTACAGGCATGGAAAGAAAATAGGATCGAGTAAATCTCAAAGATGCAAAAAGGCCAAAGCTAAAAAAAGCACCCTGCGGTGCTTTTTTTATGAATTATTCTGGAGTGTGATACATCAGATACAATTCATTTAAGTTTTCTGGAATTTCTTCTGCAAGCTCGTCCATTAACTGACCATTGCGACGGAAAGTTTCCATTTGTGGATCTTCATCATCGATGCCACTGAAGACCATGATTGGCAGGGTTAAATCCACCAGTTGTTCTTCAAATTCTTCAGTAAACCAAGCGTCTTCGTTCAGGAACATGGCATCTACAAAGCCCACACTCCAGTCACCCAGGCTTGATTCAGTATCTGCTTCTTCAATTTCAAACGGGAACGTAATCCCTTCTTCATTGGCTAAGCTTTGACGAATAGACTCTAACCATGCTTGCACCTGAGTGATGATTTCTGCAGGCACTTTCTTTTGATTACTATCAAAAAGTTCGTCTAACCATTTGTCGAATTTTGGGCCTACTGCAATAGCACATAAGAAACCATGGGTTGCCGCGAAATCTAGACCATGTTCATTTTGGTCACCATCTAGATATTCACTCAACAGGTCTAAATCTAAAGCACTCATCTAACATCCAAACTTAGAAAACCGAAAGGTTTAGCATAGCATTTATTCAGACTATGCTAAATCCGAATTCGTTAATCTTCGTCATCAAAATCGTCGTCATCGTCGAAGTCATAGTCAAAATCTTTGAGTTCGCGCTCTAAACGACGTTGGGTCAGTAGATCATCGATCAGACGACGTTTTTCCAACGACTCTTTAGCACTGAGCTTGCTAGAAGCCTCATCGAAATTAACATCATCTTCACCGAAGTTATCATCTAGTTCAAAATCTGTAGAAGACACTAAAACTTCCTCATGAGTGAAAAATGTAAAAGGATTTAAGCGCTATTTATCGTGCCTAAAATAACAAGTCAAGTTTTATTTGGATTTTCGTATTTTTAATTTGTAATTAGGGGTTTTTTCTGTCTCAATTGTGTGCCATGATATAATCCACCCTGCGTCCTTATGTTTTTTGATTCTCCTTTTTTGAGTCATAAACAGACACGCATGGGATGAACTTGAAAACAACAAATTCACCCCCATCTTAAATTACTGAATTTCATTTTAAATATTTTATCAGACAGCTTTCATGCTGAATTCTCTGATGAAATATGTAGGCTATTCACTAAATTTAACGAGCTTAAATCGTGCAGCATTGTACGGTTTTTTACTGCCACAGATTCAACGAAGAGTAAGCAAAAGATGAGCGATATGACTTCCCCTACTTCTCAAGTAGCGGCTCTGATTAGCCGAGGCAAAGAACAAGGTTATTTAACCTTCGCTGAGGTTAACGATCATCTGCCGGACTCCATCACAGAAAGCGAGCAGATTGAAGACATCATTCAGATGCTGAATGACGTTGGTATTCCGGTACATGATCGCGCGCCTGAATCTGATGATACGATGTTCGAAGATACTGCAGAAGCGGCGGATGAAGTTGCAGAAGAAGAAGCTGCAGCCGTACTTGCCTCGGTAGAAAACGAGCCAGGTCGTACCACTGACCCTGTACGTATGTATATGCGTGAGATGGGTACAGTAGAACTTCTGACTCGTGAAGGCGAAATCAGCATCGCAAAACGCATCGAAGAAGGTATTCGTGATGTTTTGCACTCGATTGCTTACTGGCCGAATGCGGTAGAAGTGGTACTGCAAGAATACAAAGATTATGAAGCGGGTGAACGCCGTCTTGCTGACCTTTTATCAGGTTATTTAGATCCTGAATCAGATGAAGAAATTCCTGAAGTTCTAGAAGAAGAAGCGGTTCTTGCTGAAGATGAGACTGACTCGAAAAAATCGACCAAAGATGTAAAACTGGACGATGATGAAGAGGAAGAAGAAGCAGATTCTGATGATGAATCAGAAGCAGATTCTGGTCCAGATCCTGAAATTGCTAAAGCGCGTTTTACTGAACTGGAAAATGCGTGGCTGAATACCAAAGCAACTATTGAAAAACATGGTCGTGACAGCAAACAGGCTGAAGAAGCTTTGCAGGCACTTGCAACTGTATTCATGATGTTCAAATTTACCCCGCGTCTATTTGATATCATTTCTGAAATGATTCGTGGTACCCATGATCAAATTCGTGGTGCAGAACGTGAAGTGATGCGTTATGCAGTACGTCGTGGCCGTATGGATCGCACCCAGTTCCGTACCAGCTTCCCGGGCCAGGAATCGAATCCAGCCTGGTTAGACGAGCAGATTGCGAAAACACCTGCAGACCAGAAAGCTTATCTGGAAAAAGTACGTCCAGACGTATTGGCCTTCCAGCAAAAAATTGCCGATATCGAGAAAGAGCTTGGCCTTGATGTAAAAGGCATTAAAGACATTGCCAAACGTATGGCCGTCGGTGAAGCCAAAGCACGTCGTGCCAAGAAAGAAATGGTTGAAGCGAACTTGCGTCTGGTAATTTCGATTGCGAAGAAATATACCAACCGTGGCTTGCAATTCCTGGATCTGATTCAGGAAGGTAACATCGGTCTGATGAAAGCCGTAGACAAGTTTGAATACCGTCGTGGTTATAAATTCTCGACTTATGCGACTTGGTGGATTCGTCAGGCAATCACACGTTCGATTGCGGATCAGGCACGTACCATTCGTATTCCGGTACACATGATTGAAACGATCAACAAGATAAACCGTGTATCTCGTCAGCTTCTACAGGAAATGGGGCGTGAACCGACGCCTGAAGAACTGGGCGAACGTCTGGAAATGGACGAAGTTAAAGTACGTAAAGTACTGAAAATCGCCAAAGAACCAATTTCGATGGAAACACCGATCGGTGATGATGAAGATTCACATCTGGGTGACTTCATTGAAGACAGCAACATCACTTCACCAATTGATGCGGCAACGTCTGAAGGCCTGAAAGAAGCGACACGTGAAGTTCTGGAAAACCTGACTGAACGTGAAGCCAAAGTCCTAAAAATGCGTTTTGGTATCGATATGCCGACCGACCATACTTTGGAAGAGGTGGGCAAACAGTTTGACGTAACACGTGAACGTATTCGTCAGATTGAAGCGAAAGCGCTGCGTAAACTTCGCCATCCATCGCGTTCAGAACACTTACGTTCATTCCTTGAGAATGATTAAGATTTGATGCTTATTCTGGAGACTTGAAATTTGATCATCAGTCTCCATTTAAGTAGCCAAGACAAACCCAAACGCCTGCATGATTGCAGGCGTTTCAAATCAGGGGGACTACCATGTTAGACCGTACACCATCTCGTGAACTTCAAGAACATCTTTGGGTTTTCCCTATGGATTATCCGATTAAACTGATTGGCCTTGCGGGCGATGAATTGCGTCATGCTGTCATCGACATTTTTCTGAAACATTTTCCAGATTTTGAAGGTGATAGCGTCAGTATTACGCCATCACGTACTGGAAAATACCATTCCATTACCGCACAACTGCGCTTTTTGGAACTGGAACAGGTTCATGCAGTATATGCAGATTTGGCCGCTTGCCCGCTAATTAAAACAGCACTCTAATCGAAAATACAAAAGACACGCTTCCGGGCGTGTTTTTTTTATGCCTGTACAATGACTGAGCTAGCGCTTAAATATTGCAGATCTCGCCCCTATTTCATGCCGAAGCCATTATAATTATGATCAGTTTTTTATAATTACTAAGGACACTCCCTGTGACTGATGTGCTGCAAAAGCCCGAGCTGATCATTCGTCAATATCACGACCTCACACCTTATGAAGATCGTTTTCTGGAAATGAAAACATTTACGGAAACCCGTGATGAACATAGCCCGGATCAATTGTGGATTTTGCAACATCAGGATGTACTCACTCAAGGTCAGGCAGGAAAACCGGAACATATTCTAATACCGAGCAATATCCCGGTGATTCAGACCGATCGTGGTGGTCAGGTGACCTGGCATGGTCCCGGTCAATTGGTGGCTTACTTCATGTTTGACCTGAATCGTCTGGGCTGGAATGTGCGCACGCTGGTGTCTTATGCTGAAAACCTGATGATTGACTTGCTGAAAAAATATGGCATTGATGCCTATGCCAAACCGGATGCACCCGGGGTATATGTGTCTGAGCGAAAAATTGGCTCACTCGGTTTTAAAATTCGTAAAGGCCGTAGCTACCATGGTCTGTCCTTAAACCTGGATTGTGACCTGAGCGGATTCAACACCATCAATCCTTGTGGCTATGCAGGACTGGAAATGGTACGCATGAGTGACCTGCTCGAACAACCACCCCAGTTTAGCCAGTTGTGCACTGAAATTATTGAAACTTTGCGCCACAGCGGGTACTTTAAGCAAATAACTGTCGAGCAAAGATAAAGCCTTTGCATTTCAACCCCAAATAAATTAGAGTATTTACTCTAAACTAATAATATTGAGATAGGGATCATCACGTGATTGCGACTAAATCCGTAAAACCCGCTTTGCAGCTTGCCTATGTCAAACTCATGATGGATGTGATTGGCCGAGGTCTGGTCATGGCAAGTCAGGTGGATAAAGAAATCAAACAGGAAGTGGCCCATTTTCCAGAAAATTTTACTCTTTCCATGAAAGTCTTTCCGCATGGCCCGGCCTTTGTAGCGCGGGTCACTGAGGACAAACAACTGGAACTGGTTAAAAATCTGGAAAAAGCACCTGATTTGATCATTACCTTTAAACATCTGCACCATGCCTTTTTGGTGTTTTCTTTTCAGGAAAGTACCTCACAGGCTTTTGCCCATGACCGTATGATTGCTGATGGCGATATTTCCAATGCCATTCGCCTCGTTCGCTGCCTGAATAAAATGGAAGCACTGATTTTGCCGAAAATGGTGGCACAACTGGCAGTGAAAGAATATCCAAGCAATCTAAGCCTAAAAGAAAAACTAAGCGAAGCGAGCAGTATTTATCTGAAAATCGCTCAATCCTATTTGAAACGGAGTGTATAACATGGCTAAACCTTATTATGAATTTTTCTGTCCGGTCAAAGTGATTGCCGGTCATGCCGCGTTAGAACATATTCCGTTTGAACTTGCGACTTTAGGGGCCAAACGTCCGCTGATCATTACCGACAAAGGCGTCCGTGCCAACAATTTGTTGGCACCAATTGAAGCTGCATTTGAAATGGCAGATGCTGCAATTGTAGCGATTTTTGATGATGTACCACCCGACTCTAGCTTGGGTACAGTGCGCAGTGCGGCAAAGCTGTATCGCGAAAATCATTGCGACGCGATCATTGCTGTGGGCGGAGGTTCAGTCATTGATACCTCTAAGGCAACCAATATTCTGGTATCGGAAGGCGGTGATGACCTGCTGAAATATTCGGGTGCACATAACTTGCCTAAACCGCTGAAACCGTTCTTTGTGATTCCAACCACATCTGGTACAGGTTCAGAAGTGACCATGGTCGCTGTCGTGTCGGACACTGAAAAGAACGTCAAAATGCCGTTCGCCTCTTATTATCTGATGCCGCATGCTGCGATTCTGGATCCCCGCATGACCCAGACCTTGCCGCCACATTTAACCGCCATGACCGCAATGGATGCTATGACCCATGCGGTCGAAGCTTATACCTGCATGGCAGCCAATCCGATTTCGGATGCTTATGCCACCGCCGCAGTCAAAAAGATCAGTACCCACCTATTTAATGTGCTGGATAACCCTTCCGATGCACAAGGCCGTCTGGAGCTGGCACAGGCATCGACCATGGCGGGAATTGCATTTTCCAACTCGATGGTTGGCATTGTGCATTCACTGGGGCACTCATTGGGTGCAGTGGTACACCTGCCGCATGGTTTATGCATGAACTTATTCCTGCCTTATGTGCTGGAATACAACAAAGAGGTCAATGGCGATAAAATCGCAGATCTGCTCCTGCCTTTGGCGGGTGCCGATATTTATGCACAAACGCCGGCGCATCTACGTGCTGACAAAACTATTGCAACGATTCTAACCATGCGTGACCGGATTTACAGTCTCACCAAATTACCGCGCACATTACGTGAAACCGGTAAGATTTCTGAAGCCCAGCTCGATGAAGTGGCAGAGAAAGCCCTGAATGATGGTTCCATCATTTATAACCCGAAAGAAGCTACCCTGGAAGATTTAAAATCTATCTTAAAAAAGGCTTGGTAATTACTGAAAAATAAGCCAATATAGCCGAAATTCTAGCCTGATGTTTTTTTAAACATCAGGCTTTTATCTTGCATAAGAAAAAATTCGATTTCTATTTTTGAATGGCACATTTTATGCAGGACAAAAGTCAAAAAATAGCTAGCAAAAGCCGTTCTTTTCAAGTAGATTGGCGGACTTTTATAGAAAACTGTAGGGGGGATCGTTCGTCTCAAACGATCCTTATAAATATGACTGATCCTTGATCAACGATTAAGAGGATAACGCCGTTGACTAATATCTCTGGGACTCAATCGGCAGCTAAACTGCAAAAAACGCTGGGACTCTGGCACATCATTATTATTGGTTTAGCTTATATTCAACCCATGACCTTGTTTGATACATTTGGTCTGGTATCTGAAGAAAGTAACTTCCACGTTCCCACCTCTTACATTTTTGCACTGATTGCAATTTTGTTAACCTCCTTGAGCTATGGTCATATGATTCGTCGCTACCCTTCTTCGGGTTCGGCCTATACCTATGCGCAAAAATCCATCCACCCGAACGTAGGTTTCATGGTGGGTTGGTCATCCTTGCTGGATTACCTGTTATCGCCAATGGTCAATATCATTCTGGCGGTGATTTATCTGGAAGCACTTTTCCCAGACATGAACCATTGGGTTTGGGTCATTGGTTTAACCGCCTTTATGACCGCGATTAACCTTCGTGGTGCGAGATTTGTTGCCAACTTCAACAGTATGATTGTATTCGTACAATTGGGCGTCATTGCATACTTCACCTGGATGGTTTACCAACTTCTGGAAGGTGGTGTAAATGCAGACGGCACACTGGTCAATGCAAAGTATCAATTGTGGAGTTTAGAGCCATTCTGGAATGAGTTTACGTCTGTTGCTGCCCTGATTACCGGTGCAACCTTACTGTGTTTCTCATTCACAGGTTTTGACTCCTTAAGTTCTCTTGCTGAAGAAACCAAAGATACTGAGAAAACCTTACCTAAAGCGATTTTCTTGACTGCATTATTGGCAGGTATCATCTTCATCATCAGTACTTACTTTATGCAGATCTTCTTCCCGAATGATCCAAAAACTTACTTTGAAGATATCGCTGCAACACAGCCGGATATTTTACAAGCTGTAGGTGGCGTGGCGTTTAAGACAGTCGTACTTTACTTCGCAATTGTGACAGTCATGGCTTCTGGTATTTCAGCACATGCGGGTGTATCACGTCTGATGTATGTAATGGGTCGTGATGGCGTAATCAACAAGAAGATCTTCGGTCATATTAGCCCGAAAAACTATACACCTTCATACAACATCTTAATCGCTGGTGCAGTGGCTTTAACTGCTGGCTTTATGGATCTTGATTTTGTGGTGTCGTTGATCAGCTTTGGTGCCTTAACTGCATTCAGTTTCGTCAACTTGTCGGTGATTTCACGTTATGCATTACGTGACGGTCGTACCAAGAGTGCTAAAGAGATCATGAACTTTGTCGTGGTTCCTTTACTTGGCTTCATTTCAGTCTTTGCTCTGTGGCTAGAAGTCGATGAAGCTTCGCTTAAATATGGTCTGATCTGGGCATTTGGCGGTATCTTGTACTTAGGTTATAAAACCAAAGGCTTCAAGCACCCTGCTCCTCAGCACAATGAATTTGACGATAAATAATATCGTTTTGCTTCAAATAAAAAAGGCGCTTCATGCGCCTTTTTTATGTCTGTCATGTTTTGATTTTACTAATGCAGATAGCAATCAAAACCCATCTGGGTATTGACCCGATTATTTTCATAACCCAGTTTCTCAATAAACAGACTGCGATTAGACAATAACTTTTGCTCTTCCGGACCTAAACGGGCTTTATTCTTGACGGCCAGTTGATACATTTCATCCACGACATCCTGAAAAATATCACAGACTTCCTCACGCTTGGCGGGCTTTAATTTACGCCCTCGCCAGGTCCATTGAAAATCATCTGCATCCAAGCTCTTCCCCCATTTTTCAATACGCGTATCTAAGCGTTTCTGCATGTTGAGCAAACCCTGCTGTATTTCTGCCTGAGTAATGGACTGAACTTCCTTTGTTGCCGATGTGGCGGCACTGCCCTCTTCCGCACTCACGGAAGCCGCAATAGATCCAAGGCAACATGCGATGATAAGTTTTAATAGAGGCTTCAAGGCTGCACCTTTTGTTATATTTGATAAAGTTATAAATTCAAGCATACAACGAAGTGAAAAGCAGTTTATCTATTCGTTACACAAAATAAAAAAGCCACCCAAAGGCAGCTTTTAGAATCATCACAATGTCCCGTCCTGAAATAAGTTTACACCTTAAGAGACTTATTTTATGGAACATAAACGAGAACAACGAGTTAAACGTACACAACGTGACTATAGCTTTGCCTTTAAAATGATGGTGGTACATGAAGTAGAAAAAGGGCAAATTACTTATAAGCAAGCTCAGGCAAAATATGGTATTCAAGGAAGATCAACTGTGCTGGTATGGTTACGCAAGCACGGACAACAGGACTGGACTTCGAATATGCCGACTTCTTCTAAACGCCAATTGACACCCCAACAACGAATCCGCCAATTAGAAAAGCAGTTAGCCGCAGAAAAGCTTAAAACTGAATTTATTCAGGATGTGATTTATCACATTGATAAAGAATGTGGGACTGATCTTGGAAAAAAGTATACCGAGCACGTTTCAAAGATTGGCAAAGCCAAAGAAGACTAAGCGTTTCACGTTATTGTCAGTGGTTGGGAATCACCCGACAAGCTTATTATCAAGCAGAAAAACGTGCTCAAATGACTGCACAAGCAACTGAACAAATACTTGAGTTGGTTATGGAATATCGCTGTCTCATGCCAAGTATCGGAACACGTAAGCTGTATTGGCTTATTAAAGGCAAATTGTTGCAACGTGGTTTAAAGTGTGGACGGGATCAGTTATTTAAAATATTGAAAGAAAATAACTTATTGATTCGCCCTAAGCGTCGCTATACAAAAACTACGGATAGCAAGCATTGGATGAAGAAGCATCCAAATTTATTAAAGGATTATTCAGCGGTGCAAGCCAATGAAGTCTTTGTTAGTGATATTACCTATGTTGAGAGTGCTGAAGGTGTGCATTATTTATCCTTGGTGACAGATGCTTATACCCGACAGATTAAAGGTTATAAGTTATCGAATGATATGCGTGCAGAGAATGTTGTGCAGGCACTACATATGGCGATGCAGCATGTGACAGATCGGGCAGCCAGGATGATTCACCATTCAGACAGAGGCTCTCAGTATTGCTCTGAGCTATATCAATCGGCATTGCGCCATTATGGGATATGTCCTTCCATGACAGATGGCAAGGACTGTTATCAGAATGCATTAGCAGAGCGAATTAATGGAATATTAAAGCAGGAGTTTTTAACCACGCGATGTCAAACCATGAAGGAGTTAGATCACTTAATTGCGGAATCTATCATGATTTACAATTGTTATAGACCGCATTTAAGTTTAAATATGAACACCCCGAATCAGATGTATGAGCAAACAAAAACCGAGCTAATTGCTTAACTCGGTTTGAAGTGGAATACTGTCAATCTATTTCAGGACAAGACACAAATTTCAGCTTAAAGCGTTTTAAAACCTTGCTGACGCCAAGCTTCGTAGACAATTACTGCAGTGGCATTCGACAAGTTCAAACTTCGGGAGTTTTCTGCCATCGGTAAACGAATCCAGTGCTTTTGCGGAAACATCATACGAACATGTTCAGGCAGACCACGAGTTTCCGGACCCATTAACAAGGCCACAGGACGGTTTAAATCCGAAGTATGCGGTGTTTCAGAACCTTTGGTGGTCAATGGATAGATTGCATCCAGCCCAATGCCTTTGCTTGCCAAATCGGCCAGACAGTCTTCGATGTTTTCCCAAATCTGCATATTGGCATATTCGTGATAATCCAGACCGGCACGTTTCAGCTTTTTGTCATCCAACTCAAAACCCAGCGGCTTGACCAGATGTAACTGTGCTCCTGTATTGGCACACAGACGAATAATATTGCCTGTATTTGCAGGAATTTCAGGCTCATATAAAACAACGTGGATCACAGCTTACTCACTCAATATATTTAATTCAGACACAACATTCGCCTTGCGCTCGGGCAAAGCAGTGCTTTGCTTATCCTCTTACTTCAGGCCTAGCCTTCGCCTTGCGCTCGGGCAAAGCAGTGCTTTGCTTATCCTCTTACTTCAGGCCTAGCCTTCGTCTTGCGCTCGGGGCAAAGCAGTGCTTTGCTTATCCTCTTACTTCAGGCACAGCCTTCGTCTTGCGCTCGGACAAAGCAGTGCTTTGCTTATCCTCTTACTTCAGGCACAGCCTTCGTCTTGCGCTCGGACAAAGCAGTGCTTTGCTTATCCTCTTACTTCAGGCACAGCCTTCGTCTTGCGCTCGGACAAAGCAGTGCTTTGCTTATCCTCGCTCATGCCATTGCAATTGTTCACGTAAGCGTACAACTTCACCAATAATGGTCAAAGTCGGGGCTTGAATCTGATGTTCGGACACTTTGGATGCAATATCAGCAAGCGTTCCTACTACAACTTTCTGTTCAGGCGTCGTACCTTTAGAAACCAAGGCCACTGGCATGTCGGCTCGCTGACCATGAGCGATTAATTCTGCACAGATTTTCTCCAGTCCCACCAACCCCATATAAAGCACTAAGGTCTGGTTTTCATAGACCAACTCACTCCAAGGCAATTCTGGCGAACCTTCTTTTAAGTGACCGGTCAGGAAACGCACACTTTGCGCATAATCACGATGGGTTAATGGAATACCGGCATAGGCTGAACATCCTGAAGCTGCGGTAATCCCTGGAACCACCTGGAAAGTAATCCCAGCAGCGAATAGCTCTTCAATCTCTTCGCCGCCACGCCCGAATATAAATGGATCACCACCTTTCAGACGGCAAACCCGCTTTCCTTCACTGGCATATTTGACCAATAAAGCATTAATCCCATCTTGCGGAACCGCATGATTGGAACGCGCCTTACCCACATAGATCTTTTCCGCATCGCGGCGGCACAGCTCCATAATTGGCGCTGAGACCAGTCGGTCGTAAATCACCACATCGGCTTGCTGCATCAAACGTAAGGCTTTTAAGGTCAACAATTCTGGATCACCCGGACCCGCACCGACCAAGTAGACTTCACCTTTTGGCTTTTGCCACTCTTGTAATGCTTGCTCGATCAGGCGATCTGCTTCCGCGATATTGTCGTTGAACACCTGTTCTTTTAGCGGACCGGCATATAAATCTTCCCAGAAAATACGGCGTTCATCCGGATTGACAATTTTAGCCTTAACCGTACTGCGCCATTTTCCTGAAAATTCAGCCAGCTTGCCCATACCATGCGGAATAGCGGCTTCTAACTGAGTACGGATCTGCCGTGATAACACGGGCGACGTACCATTCGATGCGACCGAAATGACCAATGGCGAACGGTCAATAATCGCAGGCACCATAAATCGGCAATGCGGCGGATCATCAACGCTATTGACCAGGACATTTTCCGCTTCACACAGTTCAAAGACCTGACGATTGGTCTCTGCATCGTCAGTTGCCGCAATTACCAGTCGATATGGACGTAATGCAACTTCAGGATGAAAAGCTGCCTGCACATAGTGTCCTTGGCTATTTTGCACAATTCGCAGCAGACTCTCTTCAATTTCAGGCGCAATCACATGAATGATCGCACCTGCTTTTTGTAGGAGAAGTGCTTTACGGTATGCAATATGTCCACCACCGACAATCAGACAAGTTTGCTGTTGCAACTTTAACGAGATTGGAAAAATATCCACGAACTACCTCAAAATTTTAAATCTGACTGTCTATGCAATTTTCATGCACATTTAGGGATGCTGAGATCGACAATTAGTCGATATAAGTCGCACCACACATATATGGACGTAATACTTCAGGAATCTCAATGGAGCCATCGGCACGTTGATAGTTTTCCATTACTGCAAGTAAAGTACGACCCACGGCCAGACCTGAACCATTCAAGGTATGCACAAATTCAGTTTTCTTCTGATCAGCACGGTAACGCGCTTTCATACGACGCGCCTGGAAATCCCCCATGTTTGAGCATGAAGAAATTTCACGGTAGGTATTTTGGCTTGGTACCCAGACTTCCAAGTCATAAGTCTTGGTCGCACCAAAGCCCATGTCACCACCACAAAGTAAAATTTTACGATATGGAAGTCCGAGTGCTTGCAAAATGCCTTCAGCATGGCCAGTCAATTCTTCAAGCACTTGCATCGAAGTTTCAGGTTTTACAATCTGAACCATTTCGACTTTGTCGAATTGGTGCTGACGGATCAAACCGCGGGTATCACGACCATAAGAACCTGCTTCGCTACGGAAACATGGCGTGTGCGCTGCATATTTCAGTGGCAGACGGTCTGCATCAATAATTTCATCACGTACGAAATTCGTCACTGGCACTTCAGCAGTTGGAATCAGATAAAACTCTTTTTCGCCCTGCAGCTTAAACAGATCTTCTTCAAATTTAGGCAGCTGACCAGTCCCACGCAATGAATCTGCATTGACCAGATAAGGCACATAGGCTTCGGTATAACCATTTTGATCAGTATGCGTATTTAGCATGAACTGGGTAATGGCACGTTGTAAACGCGCCAATGGACCTTTCAATACACTGAAGCGTGAACCAGTTAATTTGGTCGCGGTTTCAAATTCAAGACCGCCCATCATTTCGCCCAGATCCGTATGGTCTTTGATTTCGAAATCAAATTCACGCGGTGTACCCCATTTCAGGATTTCCACATTATCGCTTTCGTCTTTACCTTCAGGCACAGCTTCATCTGGCAAGTTTGGAATAGATAATAATTTTTCTTCAAGCTCAGCTTGCAGTTCAGCCAGTGCTGCTTCAGCTGCTTTGATTTCATCACCAATCGCAGACATGCGTGTCATGATTTCAGATGCGTCGCCACCTGCTTTTTTAATTTGACCGACTTGTTTGGCACCGGCATTACGTTCAGCTTGCAGTGTTTCTGTCTTGGACTGAATCTCTTTACGGCGTGCTTCTAGGGATGCCCACTCTTCAACATTGAGTTGAACACCACGTTTTGCCAAGGCTACATTTACAGCCTCAATATTATTTCTGAGTAATTTCGGGTCGATCATAATCAATCTTTGCAGAAGAAAAAAACTGGCTATAGTGTAAGCTCTTAACGTCAAAAAATACAGTGACCATGACCCTGGCTGCGTCCTATTAGCACAATATTTAGGAAGCTTCTTACTGCAAAATGGCTAAATATTCAGGCTGAATCACTTCCTTTAAATCCACATAGGACACTTTTAATTCAGGCATTCCTGTTGCTGCGGGAGCTAATTCGCCTGCTGGATACACCATCACCAGACCTGTTGTATCAAAATAATAGTTATCACTCAATTTTAACTGCTGTGGTTGAATGCCCTGCGTATTCAGCCATTGAGTATTGGCCTGATACATTGCATTCAGCAGTTTCTGCTCACCGCCATTTAATAATAGTTGGGAGAGGGCCAAACGTTTTCTCTGCTTTAGATCAAAATTGATATATTCCACATGTTTCAGAGAAGCATTTTTGCTCCTCGCCAGATTGGAACTTTTTAAGGCAAAAGTCGCCAGATAAGCGTGCTGACCAATAAATTCTACCTTGATAAAGCGCTGATCCAGATAATGCGGCTCATCAGCTTTTTTAGGATTTTTCTGGGTGATTTTGGTGAATGCAACAGGTTCGGTATGCTGTATCCGCTCAATAAAATATTGATTAATCCAGTCAATATTGCTGTCCACCGTTTGTAGATCGAAGCGCACACAACCTTCTATTTCACATACCACTTTGGCTGCCCCTTTAATTGGAACGGTTTTGGCTTCAATTTGCACAACCCGATCTGTTTGCGCGAGCGTTGCCACTGAGCTGGATTGAGGCTGACAACCCAACACACCCACAGTGAGTAATAAAACAGCGTAAATTTCAGCAATTTTAAATAGATTAATCTTCATTTTGAGCTCCCAAAATTTTGCAATTTCATTGACTCGACTTTTATTTATTCTAAGATGCTCTCGTGTTTAGATATAGCTGAACCTTGTAGCCTGTCCAAAACAATCCTGATGATCGGCAATAAAAAAGCAACCTCGAAAAGTTGCTTTTTTAGTTGGTTCATATTGATGCTTATTGATCAATGATGTCCGTACCTTTTGGTGGAGTAAAGTTAAAGGTAGAGGCTGGAATACTGCTATTTACTTTTACATTGCTAAATTTGATATTGGTGGTTTGTCCCAATGAATCCTGCAAGATCATCAAGCTTGGTGCTTTGTTCGCGCCAAAGCTAATGGTCAGGCTTTCAAACACACCATCGGTATTTTTAGGATACAGCGTGTAATAGGTTTTGCCTTTATTTGGCTGAGTCACCCGGTAAGACTGCATAATCTGGCTGGTGTTTCCTGACAGCAATAACGCCGGCGTATTGGCAACCTGTTCATCTAAGCTTTGACGAACGGCTTGCTGCAAGTCCGGATCATAAATCCATACGGTTTTACCCGTGGTTGCAATGACTTGCTTCGACGGTGCGGTCGTTTCCCAATAGAATTTACCCGGACGCGCGACTTTCATCACCCCTTTAAAGGTTTGATTCATATGTTGTGCGGTCAAACCTTTTTTCTGGGTCGCTCTTGGATTGGTTACCTTGGTACTTTGTTCGAAATTTGCTGTCATGCTACGCACATGATTGAGCTGTTTGACCAGACTGGCTGTTGCCTGTTGCTCCGAAGCTGCCACAGGTGCAGCAAACACGGTTGTACTCATCACCGGTGCTAAAGTCACTGCACCCAGAGCCATAGCACAGACGGTTTTACGAAGCATATTCATAATTTCACCCTTATATTTTGCTTGATCGCAATTTATTTGATAGCTCATCTTAAACGAAAATTAAAAGCTAAAATGATAGAAAATAAGAACTTTTGTATTGTTATTAATTCGAAACTGGTTTTTTTGTTCATCATCATGAAGATTTCAGGACAATTTTTACATTATGGAATGTCGCTTAATCTGAACATTAATTTTCAGGCATAAAAAAACCCACAATAACTGTGGGCTTTTTTTCTATCTCAGCGGATTACGCGTCAACAGATACGTAGCGACGGCCAAATTGACCTTTCACTTCGAATTTTACTACGCCATCAGCAGTAGCAAATAATGTATGGTCACGACCCATACCAACGTTTTGACCAGCGTGGAATTCAGTACCACGTTGACGAACGATGATGTTACCTGCAGTTACAGTTTGACCACCGTAAACTTTAACACCTAACATCTTAGGATTCGAATCACGACCGTTCTTAGTCGAACCACCGGCTTTTTTAGTTGCCATGTCTATTTACTCCTCGTAATTAGCCTGAAATAGCTGTAATTTTCAACTCAGTGAACCATTGACGGTGACCTTGTTGTTTACGGTAGTGTTTACGACGACGCATTTTGATGATGCGGATTTTGTCGTGACGACCATGGCTAACTACTTCAGCAGTTACAGTAGCACCAGCAACAACTGGAGCACCGATTTGAATGCTTTCACCGTTAACAAGCATCAATACGTCATCAAACGTAATAGTCGCGCCAGTTTCAGCTTTCAATAATTCTACTTTAAGGGTTTCACCCTCAACTACACGGTGCTGTTTACCACCGCTTTGGATTACTGCGTACATAATGTACTCCAAACAAGCCCGTGTCGTCGTGCCGATAAAGGAATATATCGAACTTAAGACGTACGCCACTGGGGGGATATCTAAGGGCGAGGATTTTAAGGGATATTCAAAAAAACAACAAGCCATTTTACTGAAATAATAATGAGCAGGATGCGCTAATTATTTAACTATTAAATAATTTCTATCAAATCAAATACTCAAGATATATTCAGCAACAAAATAATACAGCAGAAATCCGGCCAGTTTGATTAATATACTCAGCCTGACGAATAGGGCCACGCCCCCTGACCTTTCCTGATTTTTATGGCTCGAAATATGGATCGAATCTACATAAGATCTATAAAAAGCTGATTTTTAGTGGAGTTTATGCATTTCTTAGGTTTCACTCATGTTATAAATTGTTAAACTACGCCCAGCGATTTACCAGACTAGAGGTTTTCTTTCACATGACCATCGACTTTAAGCAAGATATTCTCGCTCCTGTTGCTAACGACTTTGCTGCGATGGACACATTCATTAATGAAGGAATTACCTCAAAAGTTGCATTAGTGATGGCCGTCAGCAAACATGTGGTAGAAGCGGGTGGCAAACGTATGCGCCCGATTATGTGCCTTTTGGCCGCCAAGGCGTGTGGTGCTGAAAATTTAGAACCGCACCGTAAACTGGCTGCAATTATTGAAATGCTGCATACCGCAACACTGGTGCATGATGATGTGGTAGATGAATCCGGTCTGCGTCGCGGCCGCCCGACGGCCAATGCTACCTGGAATAACCAGACTGCGGTTTTGGTGGGTGACTTTCTGATTTCACGTGCTTTTGATTTGCTGGTCGATCTGAACAACATGGTGTTGCTCAAAGATTTTTCGACCGGTACCTGTGAAATTGCTGAAGGTGAAGTGCTGCAACTACAATCCCAGCATCAGCCGGAAACCACTGAAGCGACTTATTTGAATATTATTCATGGCAAGACCTCGCGCCTGTTTGAACTGGCAACAGAAGGTGCTGCCATTTTGTCGGACAAAAACGAATTCCGTCAGCCTTTAAAAACCTTTGCCGGACATTTCGGCAATGCTTTCCAGATTATTGATGACATTTTAGATTACACTTCCGATGCGGACACGCTCGGCAAAAATATTGGTGATGATCTCATGGAAGGTAAACCGACCCTGCCATTGATTGCGGCACTGAAAAACACCACCGGTGAGCAACATGAAATCATCCGTCGCAGTATTGCGACTGGCGGTACGGAACATCTGGAACAGGTCATTCAAATTGTCAATGAATCTGGTGCGCTGGATTATTGCCGTCAACGTGCTACAGAAGAAACTGAAATTGCAATTGATGCCTTACAGGCATTACCTGACTCCGAATATCGTCAGGCCCTGATTAATCTGGCCAAACTGGCCCTACACCGAATTCAGTAACTTTTAAACTCGCCTATGCATATCAATTTTCTAGATCTTTTTCAAAACATGCAACACCAGCTTGAACAACCTCGGGCGGTGCTGGATGAAAATCTTCTGATTGAACTGGTTGAAAGAATCAGACCAGAAGACAGCAGAAATACCGAAGAGATCGAAGCGAAATTCAATGCATTTATCCGGGCTTTATTACTCACCCCGAATGCGGTTGCCACGCTTCAAACCTTTACCCTGCGGATCATTAACCGCTATAAACAAACCGGTCTGTTTTCCGATACCGGTATTTTGTCTCTGGATGGGTTCTGGAACCAGCTGAATCAGCGCCTTGGCGCGCATGTCTTACCGCTGATTCCCGACCATCAGCAACTCCAGGAATTATTCCGCAAGGTTTTTTATCAGCGTACCGATAAATACTGGCTGGATTATTTTGATGAAGATGACTGGCAACGTTTATTTTCAGTCCTGAATCAGGGACATTCCAATCAGCCTGAAAAAACCCGAATTAAAGACCAACTGATCAAGGCATTGACCATTTTGTCTTACCGGATCAGTGGTATTGGTCTGCACCCTGAATTTATTAATGCCCAGCCTGAACTGATGGAATATGAATCTCCTTTTCTGGTACAGAATCGTGAGATTAACGAGTTTATTCAGGAATATAAAAAACGTTACAACACAGTCACCCTAGTCGATTCGATTACCCCACCGGATGCCTCACAAGCACTGGTGATGCTGGAACAATGTCATGATGTCGTGGCCAAGATTCGCCGTTCTACCAAGCGGACTGGCGTCAGTGTCAGTCTGACCTATATGCTGGCACTGCTAGAACAGTGTCTGGAACGCGTTGAAATCCTGCTCAATATGGTCATGGATGACGATGATCTGCGTTATCAATCCATTGGCCTGTTTATGGCGGACATTACTGAAGCAATTTATAGCGAACGCAGTGTGCGGGCTCTGCTGGCCACCAATAGCGAACTTTTGGCTTTACAGGTAACTGAAAATGCCAGCAAGACCGGTGAACATTATGTGAGTACCGACAAGAAAGGCTTTCTGGCCATGTACAAATCGGCTGCAGGTGCTGGTGCCATCATCGCGACGATGGCCACCTTAAAAATTCTGATGACACGCCTCACCATGGCCCCTTTGATGCAGGCCTTTAGCTATAGCATGAACTATTCGCTGGGCTTTATGCTGATTCATGTCCTGCATTTTACCGTAGCGACCAAACAACCGGCGATGACTGCCGCTGCACTAGCGGCTACCGTACAGCAGCGTAAAGGCTCGAAAATGGCTCAGATTGCCGAGCTGGCCGCGCTGATTGTAAATATCATCCGTACCCAGTTTGTCGCCATTCTGGGGAATATTTCGATTGCAATTCCAGTAGCAGCATTAATTACCCTGTTGTGGGATTTCGCGCTGCATGAACCTTTAATGAATCATGCCAAGGCTGCAAAAACCTTGCATGACCTGAATCCGTTTACTTCGTTGGCAATTCCGCATGCAGCGATTGCCGGGGTATGTCTGTTCCTGTCCGGATTATTGGCCGGTTATTTTGACAATATGGCCGTTTATCGCAAAGTCGGCCCGCGACTGAAAGCCCATGTGCGTTTATCGCAGCTGATGGGACAAGAACGTCTTTACCGTTTTGCTGACTATATTGAACGTAATCTGGGTGCACTGGCGGGTAATTTTATTTTCGGGATCATGCTTGGCAGTATGGGCACCATTGGTTTTATTCTCGGTCTGCCGCTGGATATTCGCCATATCGCCTTTGCCTCTGCCAACTTTATTCAGGGCCTGATTACCATCAATGGTCCCGATATCGGCTTGATCGTGGTGTCTTTTCTGGGTGTGTTACTGATTGGCCTGACCAACTTGTTTGTCAGTTTCACTTTGACGATTATTGTAGCCTTACGCGCGCGCCGGGTGCGTTTTGAACAGTGGAAACCTTTGGCAAAACTGGTCATGACGCACTTCCTGACCCGACCTAGTGATTTCTTCTGGCCACCCAAGCAAAGCATTGAAATTGACGAAAATCATACATCGACAAAAACTCAAAACTGAGATAATTACACTATATTTAGCAACAAATTCCTTACGAAAAAAATGGAATTCGCATAAAATACGCACACTTGAAAAAAAGTGTACTGACAAGTACACTTTGCTTCAGACAATTGGCCGATCTGCGAACGGTTAAAAGAACAAGGATTTTTGGCATGCATTACTTGTTACTTTTTGTCGGTATTTTATTTTTAATTTTCAGTGTGTTCATCCTGAATATTCCCGCTTTAAGCAAGCTCGACTTGCAGGCTGTGGAATGGATGAGTCTGTATCGCACCGAGTTTTGGAATCAAATTACTCAGTCCTTATCCCTAATAGGTGGCATGCCATTTGTATTATTTTTATCCACACTATGGTGTATTGCATTGCTGTGGTATAAAAAGTATACAAACGCAATTTTTATATGTATCGGAATTATCGGAGGAATTCTCCTAGCTTGGCTGTTGAAATTTACGATTGCCCGACCCCGACCACCAGAATCCTTGCATCTGGTTGAAAGCTTTGGAAGTTCCTTTCCAAGTGCCCATAGTCTCTATGCGGCCTGTCTGGCGTGTCTGGCAATTTACATCCATCGGCAACATTCCCGTTATACCCTCACTGTGATTGGTGCAGTGGTATGGATGTTGATGATGGGGATCTCAAGAGTTTATCTGGGTGTACATTTTCCTTCAGATGTCATATCCGGCTGGAGTATCAGTTTTATTTGGATTTCGTTGTGGTATATGGTCTGGATCAGATATTGCGCGGCTCACAAATAAGAAAATTTAGATATAAATCTAATTAGAGGTGGAATAATGATGTCTGCAAAGCTTTGGGCACCTGCCCTGACTGCTTGCGCAATGGCAACAAGTCTTGCACTTGTTGGTTGTAGCAAAGATCCTAAAGAGGGCCAGCAAGCTGGTGCTCAACAACAAATGCCACCGACTGAAGTCGGTGTTCTTGTTGCACAACCGCAAAGTGTAGAGCAGTCTGTAGAGCTCTCAGGTCGTACAACAGCATTTGAAATTTCAGACGTACGTCCACAAGCCAGTGGCGTGGTGCTTAAACGCTTGTTCACGGAAGGCAGCTATGTGCGTGAAGGTCAGGCCTTGTATGAAATCGATTCAAGCACCAACCGCACTACAGTGGACAATGCTCGTGCAGCGATTGCCCGTGCTGAAGCCAATCTGGGCGTATTGCGTGTGAAGGAAGGCCGTTACCGTCAACTGGTCGGTACCAATGCCATTTCCAAACAGGAATATGATGACATCGCGGCACAGGTCAAACTGGCTGAAGCTGATTTGAATGCCAATCGCGCAACTTTGCGTAATGCAGAAATCAACTTGGGCTATTCGACTGTACGCGCGCCGATTTCAGGCCAGACCAACCGTTCGTCTGTGACGGCGGGTGCTTTGGTAACAGCGAATCAGCCAGAGCCATTGGTAACGATTCAGCGTCTAGATCCCATCTATGTAGATATCAACCAGTCAAGTGCCGAGCTTTTACGTTTACGTCAACAGCTTAATCAAGGCAGCTTGAACAGCTCTAACAATACCAAAGTCAAGTTAAAGCTTGAAGATGGCAGTATCTACCCGGTTGAAGGCCGTCTTGCATTCTCTGATGCTAGCGTGAACCCGGAAACAGGTACCGTGACTTTACGTGCGGTATTCCCGAACAAAAATCATCTGCTTCTTCCAGGTATGTTTGCCACTGCGCAAATCGTACAGGGTGAAGTACCGAATGCTTTCCTGATTCCGCAAGCAGCTTTGACTCGTACCCCAACAGGTCAGGCAATGGCGATGCTGGTCGGTGCTGACAATAAAGTGACGCCACGTCCAGTGACTACCGTTGGTTCTCAAGGCAGCAACTGGATTGTGACTGAAGGTCTGAATCCAGGCGATAAAGTGATTGTAGATGGTATTGCGAAAGTAAAACCGGAACAACAGGTCGTGGCTAAACCTTACCAGCCTCAAGCTGCTGCACCACAGGGTGCTGCACAACCTGCTGCCCAACAACCAGGTGCAGCGCAAAAAGCGGATGATGCAAAAGAACAATCTGAACAAAAACCTGCTGCTAAAGCATAAGGAGTAAGGTTTATGGCTCAATTCTTTATTCATCGTCCTATCTTTGCCTGGGTGATTGCACTGGTCATCATGCTGGCAGGTATTTTGACCCTGACCAAAATGCCGATTGCCCAGTATCCAACCATTGCACCGCCTACAGTCACGATTTCTGCGACTTATCCAGGTGCATCTGCTGAAACGGTCGAAAATACTGTAACCCAGATCATCGAGCAGCAAATGAATGGTCTGGATGGACTGCGTTATATCTCATCTAACAGTGCGGGTAACGGTTCTTCGTCTATTTCCTTGAACTTTGAACAAGGTGTCGATCCTGATATCGCACAGGTTCAGGTCCAGAACAAATTACAGTCTGCGACTGCACTTCTTCCTGAAGATGTACAGCGTCAGGGTGTGCGTGTTACCAAATCAGGCGCCAGCTTCCTGCAGGTATTGGCTTTCTATTCACCTGATGGCAGCATGACCGCCGATGATATCAAAGACTATGTAAATTCGAACATTTCTGAACCTTTAAGCCGTGTGGCTGGGGTGGGTGAAGTTCAGGTCTTTGGTGGTTCTTATGCTATGCGAATCTGGCTTGATCCAGCCAAAATGGCGAGCCTGCAAGTCACGCCAAGTGATATTGCGACTGCCATCCGTACCCAGAATGCTCAGGTCGCTGTGGGTCAACTCGGTGGTGCACCCGCTGTTGAAGGACAAGTCCTGAATGCGACTGTCACTGCACAAAGCCTGCTGCAAACTCCAGAACAGTTCAGCAATATCTTCCTGAAAAACACCACTTCGGGCGCGCAAGTCCGTCTGGGTGATGTTGCACGGGTTGAACTTGGTGCAGATAATTATCAGTTTGATTCGAAGTTTAACGGTAAACCAGCTGGTGGTGTGGCAATTAAACTTGCCACTGGTGCTAATGCGCTTGATACAGCCCAAGCAGTAGAAGAACGCTTAGAGCAGTTACGTCCGAACTATCCGCAAGGCATGGTCGACCAACTGGCTTTTGACACCACGCCATTTATTGAACTGTCAATCAAGAGTGTAGTTAAAACGCTAATCGAAGCAATTATTCTAGTGTTCCTGGTCATGTTCCTGTTCCTGCAGAACTGGCGTGCTACCATTATTCCAACCATGGCAGTTCCAGTCGTGGTATTGGGTACCTTTGCCGTGATTAATGTCTTCGGCTTCTCGATTAATACCCTAACCATGTTTGCCATGGTACTGGCGATTGGTCTTCTGGTCGATGACGCGATTGTTGTGGTCGAGAACGTCGAACGGGTCATGGTGGAAGAGCATCTGGATCCGGTTTCTGCAACTGAAAAGTCGATGAAACAGATTTCTGGTGCACTGATTGGTATTACCTCGGTGCTATCGGCAGTATTCGTTCCAATGGCTTTCTTCGGTGGAACCACCGGGGTTATTTATCGTCAGTTCTCGATTACGCTGGTCACAGCAATGGTCTTGTCGCTGATAGTGGCATTAACCTTTACCCCTGCCCTATGTGCGACCCTGCTGAAACAGCATGATCCGAACAAGCCGCAAAGTAATGGTATATTTGCGCGTTTCTTCCGCTGGTTTAATAGCAGTTTTGACAAGGTTTCTGTGAAATATCAGGGCGGCGTCAACCGTATGACTCATAGCAAGATTTTCTCAGGCGTGGTGTATGCCGTGGTACTGGGTATTATTGTGCTGTTATTCCAGAAACTGCCTTCTTCGTTCTTACCGGATGAAGACCAGGGCGTGGTCATGACGCTGGTTCAGTTACCGCCAAATGCAACCTTGGAACGTACCGACAAAGTGGTCAGCACCATGACCAACTATTTCTTGGAAAACGAGAAAGAGCATGTCGAGTCCGTGTTTAGTGTGGCAGGTTTCTCCTTCACGGGTGTGGGACAAAACGCAGGTCTGGCTTTCATTAAGTTGAAAGACTGGTCAGAGCGTCACAGTCCGGAATCTCAAGTCGGTGCCATTATTCAACGTGGTATGGCGCTGAACATGATTGTTAAAGATGCGTCTTACATCATGCCGCTACAATTACCTGCAATGCCTGAACTGGGTGTGTCGGCTGGCTTTAACTTACAGCTCAAAGCTGCAAGTGGTCAAAGTCATGACCAGCTCCTGGCAGCACGTAATACGATCCTCGGTCTAGCAGCACAAGACTCGCGTCTGGCTGGTGTGCGTCCGAATGGTCAGGAAGATACTCCACAGTACCGTGTCATTGTCGATCATGCACAAGCCGGTGCATTGGGCGTGAGTGTTGCTGAAATTAACAGTACCATGGGTATAGCTTGGGGCGGTTCGTATATCAATGACTTCATTGATCGCGGTCGTGTCAAGAAAGTCTATGTTCAGGGTGAAGCTGGCTCGCGGATGATGCCGGAAGATCTGGACCAATGGTATGTACGTAATAACCGCGGTGAAATGGTGCCATTCTCGGCGTTTGCTACAGGCGAATGGACCTACGGTTCACCACGTCTTGAGCGTTATAACGGCGTATCGTCCATGAACATTCAGGGTACACCTGCTCCGGGTATCAGCTCAGGTGATGCGATGGTGGCCATGGAAGAAATCGTGGCGAAGTTACCAGAAATGGGCTTGCAAGGTTTCGACTTCGAATGGACAGGTCTGTCTTTGGAAGAGCGTGAATCTGGTGCACAGGCGCCGTTCCTGTATGCCTTGTCACTACTGATCGTCTTCCTGTGTCTGGCAGCCCTGTATGAAAGCTGGTCGATTCCGTTCTCGGTTCTAATGGTGGTGCCATTGGGTATTGTTGGTGCATTATTACTTACCTTTGGTGGAATGGTATTGCTGCAAAACCCGAACCTGTCGAATAACATTTACTTCCAGGTGGCGATTATTGCCGTGATTGGTCTTTCTGCGAAAAACGCGATCTTGATTGTCGAGTTTGCGAAAGAATTGCAGGAACAAGGTGAAGAATTATTTGAAGCGACCTTGCATGCGGCAAAAATGCGTTTACGTCCAATTATCATGACCACATTGGCCTTTGGTTTTGGTGTATTACCGCTTGCTCTGGCTTCAGGTGCGGGTGCAGGTAGCCAGCACTCAGTCGGTTATGGCGTACTCGGCGGCGTGATCAGCTCGACCTTGTTAGGTATCTTCTTTATCCCGGTATTCTACGTGTGGATTCGAAGTGTCTTTAAATACAAACCAAAACAACAAAATCAGGAGTATAAGTCGTAATGCAAAATGTATGGTCTATTACAGGTCGTAGCATTGCGGTATCTGCCCTTGCGCTTGCTTTGACGGCTTGTCAAAGCATGCGCAGTCCAGAGCCGGTTGCGCAGGCAGATATCCCGAGCAGCTATACCAATGCGTCTGGTACTTCTGTAGCAGAACAAGGTTATAAAAACTTTTTTGCCGATCAGCGCCTGTTACAGGTGCTGGACCTGGCATTAAACAATAACCGTGATTTGCGTATTGCTGCCCTCAATATTCAACGAGCTCAGCAACAATATCAGATTACTGAAAACAACCAGTTACCCACGATTGGTGCCAGTGGTAGCGTATTGCGCCAGGACACCATGAATTCCCAGAATCGTGGTGCAGTGACGACTTATAATGTCGGACTGGGTGTAACTGCGTATGAACTGGATTTCTGGGGGCGTGTCCGCAGCTTGCGTGACAATGCGCTGGATAGTTTCCTGGCGACCCAAAGTGCGCGAGATGCGACGCAAATTGCCTTGATTGGTCAGGTGTCTCAGGCTTGGCTCAGCTACTCGTTTGCCAATGCCAATCTGGCTTTGGCTGAACAAACGCTGAAAGCCCAGCTTGAATCTTTCAATCTGAACAAGAAACGTTTTGATGTCGGGATCGACAGCGAGCTTCCAGTACGTCAGGCACAGATCTCGGTTGAAACTGCACGTAATGATGTTGCGAATTACCGCACTCAGGTAGCACAGGCACAAAACCTGTTAAACCTGCTGGTCGGTCAGCAAGTGCCTGCGAATTTATTACCAGCACAACGCGTAACCCGCATCACCTCAAATACTGCATTGGGTTCAGGCTTGCCAAGTGATCTACTGATTAATCGTCCAGATGTTCGTGCAGCAGAATACCGCCTGTCTGCGGCAGGTGCCAATATTGCGGCAGCACGTGCACGTCTGTTCCCGACAATTAGTTTGACCGGTTCAGCAGGTTATGCCTCTACTGATTTAGGCGACCTGTTTAAATCAGGTAGTTTTGCCTGGTCATTTGGTCCGAGTCTGGATATTCCAATTTTTGATTGGGGTACCCGTCAGGCCAATATCCGTATTTCTGAAACCGATCAGCAAATTGCCTTGTCAGATTACGAAAAGTCGATTCAGACTGCTTTCCGTGAAGTAAATGATGCCTTGGCAGTACGTCAGAATATTGGTGATCGTCTGGCAGCTCAGCGCCGTCTGGTCGAAGCAACCAACACCACCTATCGCTTGTCTCAGGCACGTTTCCGCGCCGGAATTGACAGCTATCTGACGGTACTGGATGCACAGCGTGCGTCTTATGCAGCAGAACAAGGTTTGTTATTGCTTGAACAGGCCAATCTGAACAATCAGGTTGAAGTCTACAAAACCCTGGGGGGCGGCTTGAAAGTCAACACGACGGATACCTTGCCGAATACCCCGTCTGTGTCTGAACAGCGCCGTGCGGCAGAACAGCCAGCGCAATAAATTCTAGACAGATCAAGAAAAGCTCACTTCGGTGGGCTTTTTTTTATTGCATTTTCAAGGCAGTTTTCCTATTGTCATAGACCAGCAATTTATTTAGAAAACATGCACATGTTACTTAGCAATCTGGAATCTGTACCGGGTCATACCATTCGCCAGCAAATTGATGTGGTGTATGGCAGTACCGTACGCAGCAAACATGTCGGACGTGACTTACTGGCCGGCCTGAAAAATATTGTCGGTGGTGAGCTTACCGCCTATACCGAACTGCTGGAAGAATCCCGTCAGGAAGCCATGAACCGCATGATTGAAAAAGCCCGTAGTAGGGGTGCCAATGCGATTGTCGGCATTCGTTTCTCGACCTCTAATATCGCCCAAGGTGCTTCTGAACTCTTTGTTTATGGGACAGCCGTAGTCGTTGATCCGATCATGCCGAAATTGCCCGACCCTTTTCCGCAGGCAGATTAAAGCATGGATGGTTTAATTCTCCAGATCATCATTTTTGCCATTCTGTTTAGTGTTGGTTTCGGTTTTGGACGTTATAACGAAGGTAAACATTTTCGTTATCTGGATGAACAGGAACAACGTCTGGCCTATATCCGGGTGAACAATAGCCGCTTCGTTGTGTCTGAATATTCCGGACATATGATCAGTAGCAATGTGGTCATTTCGCATGATTATTTTAAATATGCGATTGCCAATGTACAGAATATGCTGGGTGGCCGTCTGACCAGCTATGAAAGTGTAGTAGAACGCGCACGACGTGAAGCAATTGTACGTTTAAAATTGGAAGCCGAAAAAATCGGAGCGACTCAGATTATGGGCATTCGGCTCAGCACGACTGAACTCGGTATGCAAGGTGGCATGGTGGAAGTCTTTGCTTATGGCACTGCAATCCAACAACCGGCTCAATCCGTCTAAAAGCCAGTCCAGAAAAAAATTTATTGAGATGATCACGCCTGCTGCGCGATCCGCGCAGTCAAATGACTCAATTCGAATCAGTTCGACACCTTTAGGATGAAATGTCGTAGAGGAAATGACTGAGGCTGATACTCAGGCCGTTGCAATCTGCTTTATTGCAAACGGTTCTGTGCTAGGATCTTGAGAAGTCAGTAAAACAAATATAAATGGCATGATGCAGTTTCTTCAGTCTATAAAAACGGCGCTTCAATCCCGTCTGTATTTCTTTATTATTTTCCCAGCCATCATTGGATTTTATCTGGTTTTACAAACAGTCACCCCTTTGAGCTGGTCAAGCTGCCTGTTGATCAGCTGGAATATCGCGATTTATGCTTATTTATTATTGACCATAAAAAAACTCTGGCGCATTGATCATGCACATATTCTGCAACGCGCCATGCAACAGGATGCCAGCAAATGGATTATTCTGTTTCTGGTGATCATCACCCTGATCATGTGTTTTATTGCGATTATTATTGAAATTAATCATTTACCCCAAGATACCACCATCCGAACCGGTCATTTAATCTTGTCAGTTCTGACCATTATTTCAGCTTGGTTCTTGATGCATACGATTTTTGCAATTCATTATGCGCATGACTTTTATTTGGCGCTCGACAAACAGCAACAAGGTGGACTGGATTTTCCCAATACCACTAGACCGACTTACCCGGACTTTCTATATTTCAGTTATGTCATCGGGACTTCTGCGCAAACTGCAGATGTATCCATTACTTGCCAATCCATGCGGGTTCTCAATACCCTACATTTGCTTTTGGCCTACGGATTCAATACCACCATTCTGGCCATCAGCATTAACGTGACGGCAAACTTTATCAGTACTTAAAAAAGTTTTTTGGATAGTGGCAGTACCTTGAAAATAGCGATCTACTGCCCAATCAGCTACCACTATCCTGCGTCTAACCTGAGCAGTTTTTAAATTAAGTCAATCACACTTTTTGATTGCTTCAAGCGGTGAGACCTTTACGCAATTCATCTTCGACGATGCTGAGTTCAATTTCACTAAATTTACGAATCTCACCTTCAGCATGCTTTTCTAGCATGCCACCCAGCAAAGGCACTTTGACTTTGACTGTCCAGTTTAACTGGAACTGGATCTGGTCTTCATCTCCAGTGACTGCACGCTGACAGATGGCCTCGATCGGCAAGTTCGCACCGAGTTGTACCGTCGAAGTCATTTCATTCAGATCACTGACATCGGTACGCTGCAAACGGAATGCATCTTTGAGTAATTTTTTTGCGATATCAGGAATATTAACATCCAGATTATAAGCGCGTTTCAGGGTATACATATGCCCCTGCTTTTCCGAAACCAGGATTTCCAAGTTTTGCGCAGGAATTCGATGGCAAACTGCCTCATGCAAACGAATATCATTGGCCAAACGCTTAAATTCATCAATAGACACGCCATTGATAATTGCTTTCACGGTGAACTGATGTGCCATGCTATTTTTTCCTTATTTTTATTACGATATTCGCCTATGCCACTCTCGGCTGATGCGAATAAAAATCAGATACAGAGATGACTCTGCAATTTATATCAACTTTATAGCGGATGTCATTATTCTTTTATCGGGAAATACCGGCAATCCGGTCAATGTTTGCAACATAGTTTTACTGAAAGCTGTGCTTGTCCACAGCTGATCTGTAGCTGTGCTTCACCATAATAAATCACGGCATGAAACTCATCGGCACCATCGTCCAGACCGGAAATATAGTATTCTGTACCAACCGGAAAATCCTGCAACCAGTCAGTCTTATAAAAATCCGAGACCGAATCAAACTGCAAATACAGTTCAGGCTCAGCTTCGATCTTCATCGCGAGTGCAATAAACTTCTGTAATTGTGCTTGATGAAAACCAATGATCATAGCGCTCCTGCCTTTTTAGTCCGGATCATTGTTCGCCAGACTTCGTACATTTTAAATGACTATTTCAAGAATAGGATTCACGAGTCTTGAGGTTTTTCTAGCGCAAGATTATGGCTTGAAGGAGATAAATTATATGGGCTATTTCCGCCAAGCGGCAGAAAAAATCTGAGCTAAGGCATGAGATACCTTTTCTGAATTGCAATGGCTTAAGTACGTAGTCTGAGATCTTCAATCGTAGAAAATGACTGAAAGTGGTGTTCTAAGCACAGTCAGAATGCAAAAGTTCCCTACGAATTTCATGCCGGTGCTCTTCTCCAAAACGGTCGACATGTGCATAGAATACGCCATAGCGACCGACATAATATTCCAGTGACTGATCATAAAAATTCCAGAAAATAGACCATTCGCCTAAATCCATCTGACGAATCTGGGTACCACTGTGCATCGGCATTTTTTGTAATAGTTCTTGCTGTAACTGTTCGGCCTGTGCCCGATTCTCAATATGCACCTGCCGTTGAAAGAATAGCTGTGCCACATCGTCAAACAGTTCCAGTTCATAAGCATCCACCAGATGTACTTGCTGCTCTTGCTCGATGACCTCTTGCTCTGTCATGCTAGAAATCTGTGCCGGTTTTTCTGGACGCTGACACACCAGATGGCGCTGAGCTTTATAGATCTTTCTGCCGACGATCCAGGCAGCATTCAACATGAATAAAACACATAACAACAGCAGTAATTTCAGCATGGTGGATGATCTCATGTGACTAATTTTATTTTTATGGTTATAGGATCAAGATTCATTTGAATAGTCCCTTTTGACTCAGCATACGTCTATTTTTTATACAGTGCAAACTTGAGGCTTATTTTTACTATTTATCTTCTCTGCTTGCTCATTTGTGCCCAGATTCGAACTTCGATTTATTTAAAAATGGATTTACTTTGATTTTTTATTTTTAACGCTGTAATGAGATTTAAGAACTTAAGATAAACAAACAGGACAAATCAGCAACAGAACCAATCTTCACATTGATAAATCACAGCAAAGATGCTCAAAAAACTACAATATTGTTCTGTTTTTTACCCTCTTCTTTTTTATCAAATAAACCTTCCCTATAAATGTTCGAGAAAATGAATAATATTATGATTCGTGAAGGGAGGGTCGAAGATATACCTCAAATTATTCAGGTCATTCATGACAGCATTCAGTCCTGTGTACTGGATCATCAGCGTGAAGAAAGCAAAATTCAAACCTGGCTAGAAAAGTTTGATCATGCCAGCCTGATTGTCGATATGCTGTATAACGATTGCTGGGTTTATCTCATCTATGACAAGGTCGTCGGGTTCTTATTGGTCAGTGATGCTGGAGAAATCCGGATGCATTATGTGGCCCAACACTGCCAAAGGCTGGGGTTTGGCACCGAGTTATTTCATCAAATGCATCACGCTTTATTAAAGAAAAAAATTCATCAGATTGAAATATAGTCTACTCAAACTGCCTTAAGTTATTATCAACACTGCGGCTTTCATCCACATTCTGCCGAGTCAGAAGATGAATCGCGTTATCTGTATAAATATGTTTTTTAATCGGCCTCTTTTTCAATTTTCAACTGATCACGTCCTGCCTGTTTGGCGGCGTAGAGCTGCACATCTGCCGCTTTCATCAATTCATGAATATCTGCATAGCCATGTTTTTGTTCAACCCAGGCCGCGCCCATACTAACCGTAACATAATCTTTTGCATCTGGCCGATTCAGATGTTGCATACGCTGTTCCCGAATCTGGTTTAACACATTTTCCAGATTTTTAAGGGCAGTTTGAACCGGCATTCCAGTGAGCAGAATCGCAAACTCTTCACCACCATAACGTGCCAGATAGCCAGACGGTGGCAAAGTGCCTTGAATAATCCTGACCAGATTTTTCAGGATTTCATCGCCTTTTAAGTGGCCATAGTAGTCATTATAATTTTTAAAAAAATCGACATCGAGCATGGCAAAAATTAAGGTATGTTGCGGCTGTTGTTGGGTCTGTATAAACTGCTGCTGGATTTCATGATTTAAGGCACGCCGGTTAAAAGCTCCGGTCAGTGCATCAATATTCATCTGCTGTTCCAGTTTGGCATTCACTTCACGCAGCTGCTGGGTACGCTCTTTGACTTTTTGATCGAGCGAATTATTGAGTGCGATCAGGTTCAGGTTTAGCTGTTCAGTCTCATAAGTTTGATGTGCATAATGTCTGGACTGCTGAAACATGATTAATAAGGCATAGATACTGGTTGAGATAAAGAACAGATGCGTGGTTTTAATTACATTGATCAGCAACAGATAATCATTCAAAAAAGTGACACAGAGGAAAATAATCGCAATCAGATTTAGACGTGAATAATGCTCTTTATAACGTAAGGTCTGATAAAAGCCGTAAATAAAATTACCGATGATGACCAGGGCGAAAATCGCACTAAATAGGGCCAGTCGTTCAAATATCTCAGGAGGTGAAAATAGGGTAAAAATAATGTTAAAGACCAGTAAGGCCACCGCGATATAATAAATCACCGGATTTAAATAGCGCCGATTAAACAGATGCATATAACTGAGAAAAAAGAAGGCAGCAACAAAAGTAAACAGATACTCTAAGCGGGTTGCCCACAGCCAGTTAATATTGGTAAATACCGAATAGGCATAGGGTGCAGAAAACAGGTTATGCAGGGCCAAAAAGACAATAAACCAGCCAAAAACAAAGATACTTTTACTGTTACGTTCTCGTGATCCTCTGAAGACCGAAAACAGAATAGTAAACATCCCCACCCCAAGTACCGCGCCGCACACCATGGCAATACTCATCATGAGCTGCTGGAATTGGCGATTGATGGTACCTGCAACGCCGATCTGCATCGGTCGTTCGAGACCACCATGCAAGTGGGTATAATTGGAAGCCTGAATGCTTAAAGTAATATATTCAGTTTCTGGAACAAAATAGCCAATACGCGGTGCTTTTTCAGTCACCTGCTTTTCAGGTGTAGTACTGATTTCCCCGAGCCGAACAATAAACTGTCCATTGACATATACCCGATAGGCACCGTATTGGGTCGGAATCCGAATCGCGATGCGTCGCCCGATAAATTCTTTCGGAATTTTAAAATAGCCAATAAAGGTGCCGTAGCCAGAATTTGAACCCGCCAGAGTTTTAAAAGAGGCTGGTAATTTAACTGTTTTTGACTGCAGTACAGGACTGGGCTGAATAATAAACTGGCTCGGATAAAACAGCCATTTTCCCTGCAAAGGACTCGTACTATGTTCGGTAAAATGGACTTCAGCAATATGGTCGTGAGATTGCTGCTGAAATGACGGCGACGGGAGTTCATCCTGAGCGATTGCTGAACTTGTGATGCAAGTCATCCAGCTAAAGGCACAGACAAATACGAAAAAACAGACATTCCTTATCAAGTTATGCAAATACGTTCTATCTCAAGATAATTCTTTATTATTCTTATAATTTACAAGGAATATTTTTGATTTCAAATCTTTTTAGATGTTTTTGTAGCTTCTCCGGCACAGCCTATTTTGAAGCGACTGCACCGGAATCACCGTACATATTTTAATAAAAAATATAACTTATATTCAGAAAGTTAAATCATTTTAATCACGTGTTTTTACATCAAACAGTTCAATTTCAAAAATCAGGTTAGAATTGGCTGGAATGACTTTACCCATTTTACGTTCGCCATAGGCCAAATGTGCAGGCACCATCAGTTTACGCTTACCGCCAACTTTCATTCCCAGAATCCCCTGATCCCAGCCTTTGATTACACGACCTGTGCCAATGACGGTTTCAAAATAATTACCACGGTCAATAGAAGAATCAAACTTGGTTCCATCTTCCAGCCAGCCAGTATAGTGCGTGGTAATTAAGGCACCTTTCACCGCTTCTTTACCTTCACCTACTTTTAAATCAATAATTTCAAGTTCGTTGATCATGGTTATTTACCTGAGAGGAGCATAAAATTTCAAAGCTCAGTATAAACCGGATTGCTCTGTTTTTTTAAGTCTGGGTCATTGATGGGTTAAAAGCTGAGTTCCTGAATATTCTTATCATTGAGTAAATACTGGGTTAATTCTTGATGATTCTTGGCCGATCCCATCAGGATCCAGCGTCCGACAATCTGTTGATCGACTTTTTTTTGTGAGGAATGCACCACTTTTAGCTTGTAACGCTTAAATAGCATTTCGTAGTGATTGGAATCATTTTCATCAAATGGACAGACAATTTCATAATTGCGTTCCTGATTCAGAGATTCGATGCCGCGCTGTACATACATCAATAGAACCAGCACCACCATGACAATAAAAGTAGCCCAAATACTTAAGAGTTCATAGCCTGCACCGACCGCCATGCCGAGTGCGGCTGTCATCCAGATGGTGGTCGCGGTGGTAATTCCAGAAATACGGTTATCATCTTTCAGGATAACACCAGCACCTAGAAAACCTAGTCCAGTCAAGACATTGGCGGCCAGCCGGTCAGGATTGGCCACGCCTATTTTCAGGGAAATAATGGTAAATAAACAGGAACTCAGACTGACCATAATCATGGTACGCAGTCCGGCAGATTTACTGTGATACTCACGCTCTGCACCAATAATTGCGCCGATCGCGACAGCTAGCAGTAAATCATAAAGTTCATGGTACATGGTGCAACCCTGCGTATTCTTATTCCTCAGATATACGCAATTTGAGCTACAGGATACAAGTCCAGACTTGCATCCTTATTTGGCCTTATTGTAACTGTTCCCACTCCACCAGCACCTGGCCCTGATCGCCAATCAAGGTCCATTCACCATCCATCACATTGAGCTGTAACTGCATGGTGCGTTCGCATAACTGTGGCAATGCGTCGGTGGTTGCGGTAGATAACTTCCACACTTCCACATTTTTTAAGATTTTTAATTTGCTGCTGCGCTTATACCATTCATCCACCGCAGAACCATAGGTGACGACTGCGACCTGCTTGCAACGCGCACTGGCCTTTTTGACTTTATCTTCGTCCGGGCTACCGACTTCAATCCATTTGACCAGTTGCCCGGTCAGATCCTTTTCCCAGAGTGCCGGTTCATCGGTTTCAAACAGATCCTTGGTAAATTCCAGTGCTTCATCGGCATAGCGTGCATAGGCCAGAATACGCACCATCAAGCGTTCAATGGTTTCTGAAGGATGCAGCGCCATCGTCAGCTGATAATCCTCATAACGATGCGTATCCATATCCGCAATATTCAAATCAACCTTATAAATCGTCGCTTTTAACGCCATCACATAATCCTCAAATTTGGCGCCTAGCATATAAGATTTAGCGCTATTTTGCTGAACAGATTTAGGCCAATAATTCATTCAGCGCACTAGAAACAGTACCATTATTTCTCTGGATCCATACGACATTGCATCAGGGCAGTTTCAAAGGCCAGCCAATCCCGTGACTGTTGATAAATCACTTCTACCCGGTTATCAATGCCTTCATCTGCCGACTGATAATTAAACTGCTCAGGATTAAAATTAAAGCTTTTCCAGCCTTGATCCGTATTAAAAATTCCCTTGATTCTGAGCCAGTCTTTTTGTTCACAGAGCAGATCCAGCAGATCATAAAAATTGAATTGCCAGCGTTTTGGCAATTTCCAGCCCGCAACCTGATAACCCTGCGCGCTTTCTACATAATGATAAGGCATTTGCTGAATCACTAAGGGCGTATCTGCTGAACGGGTGGTCTGTTGCTGTTTTAACAAAGGCTGAATCTGACGGGCGGAACCCCGATAGTCCTGCTTGATCAGTTCGATATCGAGTTGTCCATGCTCGGTGAACAACCACTGTTGGGCATAAGGTTGATATTCTGTCTGAAGTTGCGTGAGTGCTGCGTGGTCTGCGGTTGTCATCAAGTCAGTATGTGAAATCACCACAATATGCGCTGCCTTGAGTTGGTCTGCGTACAGGTTTTGCTGAGTCCAGTCTCGATCATGCAAACGTGAACCATCTACCACTGTGACCAATGCCTGCATGTTTAAATGACTCTGCCAGTGCGGTTCGGTCAGCTGTTCCAGTAATTGGCCAGGATGCCCCAGTCCGGTAGGTTCGATAAACAGACGATCCGGTTTCACTTCTGACAGCAGGCGTGACAAGGCAATCTGCATCGGTAACTGGCTACTGCAACATAGACAACCACCCAACAGCTCTTTGACCGCATAACCCTGATCTTGCGGCAATAACTGCTGGTCTACCCCAATCTGGCCGAATTCATTCATTAGCACAGCCCAGATTTCCTGTTCCGGTTTTTGCTGTAATAAATGTTTGAGTAGTGTGGTTTTACCTGCACCCAAAAATCCGGAAATGATATGGACAGGAATAGCCTGCGACGCTGACAGAATTTTCAAAATCGACTCTCAAGAGATTGAATAGAAATAGCAATACTCTGCATTATAAAGCACAGTGTGACTTTAAAATGCGTGTTCTTCGCAAACACGATGTGAAAATCACAGAGATAAAAATTAATGGAATGATCCAAAATTATCAATTTTCTATGTTAACTTTTATTTCAAATTTGATTTTTGAAATATTCATACACACTTTCATTAAATAAAACTCTGCATAATTAACAGAAATAAAACAACTTTCTCAGTTTTGTATCTGCTCAGTTATTCCCTGCGTGTCGCTTTTGTTAATTGATTTGCTCAGTAAAATTCCTGTGCTTAGGATGGGCATCTGTCGAATTGATGTGATGGTCAGTTCAGCAGATTACATGACATGAATAAAAGGATGCCAAAAATGAAATATGCACAAATCTTACTTGCCACTACGCTTACTGCTGCTGCAGCCACCAGTTTTGCTGACAGCAAAACCACAGATGCGAAAACCACCACTGCAGAAGAAAAAGTGATTGTGACTACTCAGGAATTACCTGAATCAAATGCTCCAGTTGCAGGCGCATCTGCAGAGCAGCCTGCTGCCTCTGAAGCTGCTGCGGAAAGCACGCCCCCTGCAAAACCTGCTGTACGTTAAGTGATTGAACGACTCGTTTAATCCTTCAATGAAGATATCAGGGACAGTAATTCTCCAGTAGGCTTTGTCCTATACTGCCCCGATCTTATTCGATGCTGAATCATGCTTGATGCTGGTTCAGCATTTTTATTGCGCAAAATCCATTTATCACCATAGTCAAAACTGATCATAGAATTAATACTGGCTATTAAGCTTTTATTATTTTTATATTTAAAATCAATTTCTTATTTAAAAAACACCCATTTCAATCCAATATTATCCATATACTTCAGCTACTATCGCCTAACTTGTTTCTGGCTTCTCACTGTCCCTTAATAGCATCAAATGCAAGTCGATTGAATGGACATTCGCTATGAGCAATACTAATTACACTACTGAAGTGGCAATTCTCGGCGCCGGCCCTGTCGGCTTAACCATTGCCAACTATCTGAGCAAGCAAGGCGTAGCTGTCACGATTGTCGAGCAACTGGATAGTTTGATTGATTATCCACGTGCGATTGGAATCGATGATGAATCCTTGCGTACCATTCAATCTTTGGGTTTAGTCGATCAAGTCTTACCGCATACCACCCCGAATCATGCGATGCGCTTCTTAACGCCTAAAGGTCGCTGTTTTGCTGATATTCAACCTTTAACACGTGAGTTTGGTTTCTCGCGCCGTAATGCCTTTATTCAGCCACAAGTCGATAACGTTCTGCTGCAAGGCTTAAAGCAATATAAAAACACCCAAGTGCTGTTTTCTCGTCAATTGACCCAGTTTAGTCAAGATGCTGACGGCGTAACACTTAACCTGCAAAATAAAGAGGGCGATGCAGAAACCATCCGCGCTCAATACCTGATTGCTTGTGATGGCGGTAATTCTTATGTGCGCCGCAACCTGGGCATTGCCTTTGAAGGTGAAACCGCACCGAATCAATGGATCGTGATCGACCTTGAGAATGACCCGCTGGCTACACCGCATATTTACTTATGTTGTGATCCTGTACGTCCTTATGTATCAGCCGCATTGCCACATGGTATTCGCCGGTTTGAATTTATGGTTATGCCGGGTGAAACGCAGGAAGAACTGAGCAAACCGGAAAATATTGCCAAACTTCTGTCCAAGGTGTTACCAAGCACGGATGGTATTGAAGTGATCCGTCAGCGTGTCTATACTCATAATGCCCGTATTGCGGACAAGTTCCGTGTCGACCGTATTTTGCTTGCCGGTGATGCTGCGCACATTATGCCGGTATGGCAAGGTCAGGGCTATAACAGCGGTATGCGTGATGCCTTTAACTTGGCCTGGAAAATGGCGCTGGTTGTTCAAGGCAAAGCTGGCCCAGCACTTTTAGATTCGTATCAGATCGAACGTAAAGACCATGCCAAGGCGATGATTGACCTGTCGGTGATGGCAGGTCACGTACTGGCACCACCGAAAAAATGGCAAGGATTTGTTCGTGACAGCAATGCCTATGCCCTGAACTATATCAAGCCGATCAAACAATATCTGCTGGAAATGCGCTTTAAACCGATGCCGAAATATCATGACGGCGCACTTTTGAGTAACGGAGCCAAGAACTCTCCGGTCGGTAAGATGTTTATCCAGCCTCAGGTTCAGCTGGCTTCGGGTGAAACCGTATTACTGGATGAAGTGATCGGCAATGATTTTGTGATTATTGCTTGGGGTGTCGATCCGAAATGGGGTCTGAGCCCAGATACGTTGCAACAGTGGAAAATGCTCGGCGTGAAATTTATTCAGGTAATTCCGGCGGTGCAATTGCAAAATAGCCAACGCAAAGAGTATCAGGATGTCATCACCATTGGTGATATCGGCACAGATATCCGCTCCTGGTTTGGTAACACGTCTGAATCCGTCGTGATCTTACGTCCTGACCGTTTCGTGGCTGCGCTGGCCATTCCTCAATCGATGGAAAGCACCAGCCAGCAACTGTTTAAAAAGCTTTATCTGAAATAATATTAGAGTCACTTTTCACCACGCTTCGGCGTGGTTTTTTTTATTATTTTTATATATTCCGGACAATATATAGACTGGGGAATTAGACTCGGTATTCCTGAAACCAGGGAATATCTTTCAGGGAATCACGACGAGCCATCTGCTGCAAAAAAGGTTTGAACTCGTCAAATGGCGGTAAAATTTTCGCAGAGATTGCAAAGATCAAACAGTAAGCCACATAGAGATCCGCCGCCGAGACTTTTTCACCCAACAGATAAGGATTGGCCTGCCCGATGCCCTGTTTCAGAAAATCAAATACGGCTACTTCATTCCCAAAACTTAAACTTCTCCGGTTCTTTTCAATATTTTCTGGCGACACCTGTAAATTTTTTATATCGATATATTCGGTAAAGGGTCCATGACAGAAAAACATCCATTTCAAATACGCCCCACGCTTCGGATCATCCAAAGCAGGCGCTAAGCCTTTGTCACGATATTTATCTGCCAGATAGATAAAAATGGCGGCCATTTCTGAAATAATGACGCCTTGATCCACCAGACAGGGAACTTTTCCCATCGGATTGATCCGTGTATACGCCTGCTGATGCATATGCTCATAGGCAACTTCCACCTGCTCAATCTGATCTTCAATCTGCAATTCTTTCAGCAAAGGCAACAAGGTCAAGCCACGTGATTGTGGGTTGTTATAGAGCTTCATCATCCTGCTTCAACCGGTTTTTATTGTTAGAGGTTCAGTATAAAGTGATTTGCAGTCCCGATTTAAAAGAATGTGCTACAGATCATTTCTGTCGCACGGCTTTTTAGATGGGCAGATTGAAGGTTTAAATATTAAAAAAGATCCACACAAAACTTTTCTTTTAATACTTTCAAAATCAGATCAATCACCACATGTTTTTGATCCTTGCGATAATTGGCATAGAGCCCAATCATCGGCAACGGTTCCAGCGTCTTTTTCACCACAATATTATCGCCGAGCAATGGAATCACATAGGCCGGCACCAGACTCCAGCCCACCCCATCCCTACCAAATTGACATTGAGCAGGATATTGGTGGAATACTGCACCACATTCACTTTTAATTTAGACTGTTTAAAAAAATCCCGAATCAGCTTATGCAGTTGCGGTGAGGACTGCTCATCACTAATTACAAAGTCCTGATTTTCAAAACTCTTGATACTGACATAGGGCAAGGCCGCAGCCGGGGAATCTTTGGGCACAATCAAGGTTAAAGGCTCATCAAAAATGCGGATCGAATCAAACTCACTTAACTGCCCCGGATAACGGGTAAAGGCAATGTCGATCTGTCCATTTCTTAAGGCACTAAACTGCTCTGCATCGGTCAGACTATGAAACTGTGCTTTCAGTTCAGGAAAATGCGCGCGGATATTCGGCATGATATAAGGAAAGACTTTCATTTCCGCGACCGGCACGAATCCGATATTCAGCTGATCCTGCTGTGCATTCGCAATCTGTCTGGCAGACTGAATGGCGCGCTCTGCATGCTCAAGACTCAGCAAAGCTTCTTTTAAAAACGCCTGTCCAGCTTCAGTGAGCCCGACCTTACGGTTATTCCGCTCCAGCAACTGTACGCCAACCTCACGTTCCAAATCCTTGATTTGTTGGCTCAGTGATGGCTGTACTGTATTTAATTTTTCCGCGGCACGGGTAAAGTTCAGTTCCTGCGCCACTGTAACGAAATAACGTAAATGTCTTAATTCCATTTTATAACTCCAAACTTGCCGGGCGCTTATTTTGCTTTTTGGCAACATACTGACGATAAACCAATATCGTCACAATAACGAGTACAGCACTCAAAACATAGGTAGTTTCAAAGCCCCAATAGGCAATCAATACTCCCATGGCCACGGAACCGATGGCTAAACCCAGATCAAACAGGGTAAAGAAGGTTGAAATCGCATGTCCCATACGCTGCTTGTCGACCGACTGAATGGCCAAGGTCTGCAAACATGGGAATAGTGAACCATAACCGATGCCAATAAACACTGCCGACAACCATAATATCCATTGATTGGAAATCAGACTGACAATCACCAGACCAATGGCAAAGAAAATAAATGAAGGATAAATCACCGCACTTGGCCCCTTGCGGTCATAAATCTTTCCGACCCAAGGTCTGACCAGCAACATGGACGCTGCAAATACAATAAAGAATACGCTGGTATAGCCCAAAAGCTGCTTGGTTTCACTAAATGCGGTAATAAAACTCATGATGCCCGAGTAGGCAAAAGCGGTTAGCAACGCCACGAAACTTACCGCCAGAACTTTGACTTCCAGAATATCCTGCAAGCTCAAACTGGTTTTCTCTGTGCTTATGGCTTCAGGTTTTGGTAACTCTGTGATTTTGAGCATCCAGCAGAAGATTAATCCCAAAGAAATAATAACGGCAAGAATTCCAAATAAGACATTAAAACTGGTGAACTGAATCACGGTCAATGCCAGCAAGGGCCCAAACACCACACCCAGATTGGTCGACATGACAAAATAACCCATGCCCTCACCTTTGCGCTGTTCAGGAATAAATTCATTGGCGACGGGTACTGCCACCGTGGTCAGAATACTGAACCAGATGCCATGTAAAAAACGCACCAGCAACAGCGACCCCATGCTATCCACCAGCAAATAACTAAAGGCAAATAAGGCAAAAATCACGCCGGCACCGCGCATCGAGATTTTCTTGCCGAGCTTTTCGATGATCATGCCGGAAAATGGCCGGATCGCAATCGAAGAGGCCAAAAATAGCGTCAGCACCAGACCCGCTTCTTTTACCGAACCGCCCAGATCTTTCATGATATAAATCGGCAAGATGGTCAATAAAGCAAAATAATAAACAAACAGGAAAAAATTATTGAATAAGCACAAGATAAATGAGCGATTCCATAACCGCTCAGCGCTAACTGACATAATCACCAACTCTTAAAATTTGTAGGGAAATAGCACAAACTCAGGCTTGAACAGTGACCGGATGCAAGGCCAACTCGACCAGATTCTGGATATAGTGTTCATCTGGAATCCGGTTGAAAAAAATGATCTGGTAATGAATCGGGCCGTATAAGGTATCCAGCATCAAATCAAAAGGATAATCAGCGCGGATTTCTCCCCGTTCAATCGCTTGCTGAATCAGTTGATGGGTCTGTTGCCGACGTGGCAAGAGATATTGCTGAAAGAACTCACCTGCCAGTTCGCGGTGATTGGCAATCACTACCAGCAAAGCCCGACCGACCGGATGATTCAGCGCTTGAGATAAAGAACCGAGTTGTTGAATGAGATTGCTTTTCAGGCTTTTAGAGGTATCCAGCTCAAATACCGAAGCTGTATGCTGTTTGAAAGTGTCCAGCACCAGTTCCGATTTATGTTTCCACCATCGATAAATCGTGGACTTGCCAACACCGGCACGTGCCGCTACATCTTCAATCGTCAGCTGATGATATTCACATTCTGCCAGCGCATCTGCGACCGCCTGTAAAATGCACTGCTGTCGTCGGGAACTTTTTTCGTCACTGCTCATATTTTTCTACTTAACTTTTAAGATCTAAAAATCGAAACGATACGTATCGTTTTATATTAAGGTAAAAAATAACAAAGCTCCAGTGAAAAACTGAAATTGATGCAAAAAAAAGACCTTCATATGAAGGTCTTTTCTCAATCACGATTTAACTTAACTCTGTGCAGTCTTTTTATAAATGCTGCATGAAGGATGATGATTTTCTTGCAAACGCGCGACTTTACGCTGTTCCGCTGCTTCAAAACGGCAACGTTTCCAGTCATTGTCCAGATTCAAAGCTGGAATCTGTTTTGGTTTACCATTTTCATCCACCGCGACCATGGTGAAATAACAGCTATTGGTATGACGTACCGTTCTCTTTTGAATATTCTGAGCTTCTACACGAATCCCGATTTCCATCGAGGTACGGCCAACATGATTCACACTGGCCAGAAATGTAACCAATTCACCGACGTGAATTGGCTCTTTAAAATTCACCTTGTCTACAGATAAGGTCACGACATAACTACCCGAATAGCGACTTGCACATGCATACGCCACCTGATCCAATAATTTCAGAATGGTTCCACCATGAACATTTCCTGAAAAATTTGCCATATCTGGCGTCATGAGAACTGACATCGTTAACTCTGACTGGTCATCCGACACTGCTGCAATTTGATCTAAAGGGGCCATCGTTTTCTTTGAACTCTTTGAATGACAAGGTTATCGTTTATTATTATAGCGTTTTTAGCATGAATAAAATGTTCAATTCGGCAAATGAAGCATCACAATTATTGATATAGAAAATGTATTCATACAGAAAAAAATATATTTAATTGCTTAAAATCTCAGTTAGAAAGTTAAGTGCCAATAAATCAACACTTATTTATCTGGGGCTAATCACACAGCAACTGAGAATTTTTCACTGTTTTAAGCTTTGAACAAAAATAATTCAGGAAAATAGAAAGACTCTGCGTGATTTAAAGCATCACTGGCCTGAGCATTTCCTGTGCCACGTTCTGATAACTTAAAATTTGTTGACCATCCAAGGTCGTTTCAACGGTAAAAGAACCATCCTGATGGGTCGCGGTCACTGTAAAAATATAGTGTTCGAATTGTGCCAGTTTGACCTGCTGTCCAATTTTAATATGCATCATGATGTCTACATCTGTGTAGTGATCTTTTCAA